>URWB01000124.1 GCA_900551415.1 uncultured Eubacteriales bacterium | reverse complement strand
AATCGGGGTTCCCCAGTATCTGGAACGGGAAATCGCCCAGTCCTTGACCTCCGCGAGCCAGTTGCCGAAGCGCTTCTCGCCGACGTACTCCGGATACCAGTTAACGGTATTGTTGTTCGCGACGAGTTGATCCTTCAGCTTGGACATTTCGATATACCAGGACGGCTTCGCGTAGTAAACCAGTGGGGTGTCGCATCTCCAGCAGTGCGGATAATTATGCTCCAATTTTTCTTTTTTGTAGATTTTATCGCCTTCCGCGAGGTATTTGATGATATCGACATCCAAACCGTCTTCCATAACGAAGCGGCCCTTCCAAGGGGTTTCGGTGTATTCGCCTCTTTCATCAACCGGCTGCAGCACCGCGAGGTTGTATTTGCGGCCGCACTGATAGTCGTCTTCACCGAAGGCCGGCGCGGTGTGTACGATGCCGGTACCGTCTTCTGTGGAAACATAGTCCATGCAGGTAACGATGAACGCATTTTTATTTTTGTCCGGTACGCAGAACGGCATCAGCTGCTCATATTCCCAGTATTCCATGTCGCGGCCCTTGAGCTCCTCGAGCACTTCGTATTCGTCGCCCGCGAGTACCTTGGCTGCCAGACCTTTCGCGACATAGAAGATATTGCCCTCGTTGTCTCCGGAGGTCATACGCACCTTGACGTAGTCGATATCCGGTCCGACCGTCAGCGCGATATTGGATGCCAGCGTCCAAGGGGTCGTCGTCCACGCGAGAAAATATTCGTTGTCTGTACCCTTTTTCTTGAATTTACAGGTCAGGGTGTTGACTTTAACCATCTTATACCCTTGCGCGACCTCATGGGAGGCCAGTCCGGTTCCGCAGCGCGGGCAGTACGGCAGGATCTTGTGACCCTCGTAGATCAGTCCCATATCGAAGGCTTTTTTGAGGATCCACCAGCCGGTTTCAATATAGTCGTTGTCCAGCGTGATATACGGGTGATCCATGTCAGCCATATAAGCCATGCGGTCGGACATCTCCGTCCACATATTCGTGTAGGTAAAAACAGATTCGCGGCATTTTTCGTTAAATTCCTTGATGCCGTACGCTTCGATATCCTGCTTGCCGGAGAATCCGAGCTGTTTTTCCACTTCGATCTCGACCGGAAGTCCATGGGTATCCCAGCCGCCCTTTCTCTTCACCTGATAGCCCTGCATGGTCTTGTAGCGGTTGATGGAATCCTTGAGCGTTCTTGCCATCACGTGGTGGATGCCAGGCTTGCCGTTCGCTGTCGGAGGTCCTTCATAGAATACAAAGGACGGCGCGCCCTCGCGCGCGGAGACGCATTTGTGCAGCAGGTCTTCTTCCTTCGCGACCTGTTCCTTCTGCACTTCCGCAATCGGTTGTTCTGATAAATTTTTAAACATATCTGATCCTTTCTTCATTGGTTCTTTACAAGAAAAAATCCCTAAACCAATGATTGCATTGATTTAGGGACGATTATACATAAACCGCGGTACCACCCTAATTGCGAGCCTCAAACAAGACCGCCTCTCTTTAGTGTGTCAGACTCCGGAGTGATATTCACACAGGACGCTTCGCCGCGATCCTCTCAGCCTGCGCGTTCGATCTCGTAAGCCGCGTCTGCGCTGCTTAACTGATTCCCCACGCTTGGGATCGCTCTCTGTAAGGTTTCTCGTCCGGCTACTGGTTCCTTCACCGTCTGAAAATATCTTATTCACCACACTATTCTACTTGCCTTGTCAGCAAAAGTCAAGAGGTTTCCGGGCAGTTTTGCTTCGTTTTTGAAGAAAGTTTTTACGCTTCCCACAGACCATGCAGATTGCAGTACGCATAAACAGCTTCTACAGTATCTCGTTCCGCGAGCGCGAAATAAACCTCCGGCTTTTGACCCGGCACCAGATGTTTCATCTGCGTACCGTTTTGTGTCGTTAAGCTGATCCATTCGATGAAATGCTCCGCGAGCATCGGATGCTCCACACTGCCAACGGTAACCTTCACCTGTCTGCCGCACACGCTGTAGACCGGAACGTGTTTTTCTACTGCCGCGTCAACGATGCCCGGCACCAATTCCTGCATCACCTCTCCGCAACATACCACAGGTACACCTTTGTCCTCGATTTTTTCGATCATGTTTCCGCAATGCGCGCATTTATAAAATTTCTGTTTCATTTTTTGTCCTCCCGAATTAAGTTTTAATCCTTGTTTCTGCCCACAAAGAGCGTTTACTCTAATAATTTTCAGCGTGTACTTCAAAATAGCTTCGCGGATGATCACAGGTCGGACATACCTCCGGTGCCTCGGTGCCGACAACGATATGGCCGCAGTTTCTGCATTCCCAGACTTTAACGTCGCTCTTCGCGAAAACCTCTTTTGCTTCTACATTGTGCAGGAGCGCGCGGTATCTTTCTTCATGGTGCTTTTCGATTTCACCGACCAGACGGAATTTTGCCGCCAGCTCCGGGAAGCCCTCAGCCTCAGCTGTCTTGGCAAAGCCTTCGTACATGTCGGTCCATTCATAGTTTTCACCTTCCGCGGCTGCCGCGAGATTCTCTGCGGTATCTCCGATGCCCGCAAGCTCCTTGAACCACATCTTCGCATGCTCCTTTTCATTATCCGCTGTCTTTAAGAATAAAGCCGCGATCTGTTCGAAGCCCTGTTTCTTCGCGACAGAAGCGAAATATGTGTATTTGTTTCTCGCCTGTGATTCTCCCGCGAATGCCGTCTCCAGATTCTTTTCGGTTTGTGTTCCTGCGTATTTTGTTTGCTTTGTCATACCCTTCATCTCCTTTTTCTTTTTCATTCCTGATTCGTATCTTTGTTTTTTAGCCTCCGGCATGCTGGACAAATCGCGCGGACCATCAGCTGGTAGGACGCGATTTCGTATCCAAGCTGTCTTTCAATGTCTGAAGTCAGATCTGCGAGGCAAATATCGAAAAGTTCCCCGCATTGTGTGCAGATCATATGATCATGCCTTGTTGTGTTATCGTATCGATCCGGCTGTCCCGGATTTGAAATACGAATGACCCGTCCCTGAGCCAGCAAGTTCTTCAGATTATTGTAGACCGTTGCCTGCACAATTTTTGGATTTCTTTTTTTCGCTTCGATGAAAATCTGCTCTGCAGTCGGATGCTCTTTTGACTGTAAAATGATCTCCAGAAGCAATTCGCTGTACTTTGCCATGATCTTTACCATGCTTTCCAAATTTTTAGAATTAGAATAATTCTAAATTTATATTATACAAATTCCTTTCGTTTGTCAAGTGCTTTTTTGCAAAAAAATCGTTCCGCACAAAAAAACAGCAAAAAAGAGAGTGATCGCTCACTCTCCGATTTATAGAAACTTCAAACCCATTTCCTTCAACTCTCTGCGGATGCGTTCCTGACGCTTCAGGTAACGCATGCATCCGTAGAGAAGCAGCAGCGGCAACAGAAGCAAGGCGCCGATTCGCAGGAAGGCATGACGACTGATGCTCGTGCCTCCGAAAAAAATGTTTTCATCCTTCACAAAATCCACCGGCATACTGTCCCCTTGCAGCGCGTACTTTTTTGCAAACCATGACGCAGCGCTCGAATAACGCGAAAGGATTGTTTCATCCTGTATCAGAATCTGATCCGTATCTCGCAGCGTTCCGTCTTGATCTTCGATCTCTAAATCACTGAATACCAGCTTGTTTCGCTCCGCATCCTGCTTGATCGTCATTGACGCAGTCATCCCGTTTCTCATCGGATAAGCATCTGTAAAGATCTGATAGCCTCTATATTGCTGTTCCGTGTAGGATTCCAACCCGCAGGCACAGAGTCCGACAATGAGAATCGGTATAAGTCCTGCTTGCCACGCTTTCTTTTTTGATAAGTAAAATTCCAGCAGCAAAAGCCCACTCCCAAGACACAAGCTGACGCACATGCTGATCATCCAGTTCATGTTTCTCCTCCTACAAATCCGTCAGTTTCATTTTTTTCAACAGCTGTTCTTTTTTACGTTTTCGTGACACAAGCAGCCAGCGTAAAATCAGGATCAATTCCGGCAGAAACGCCAATCCTGCTTTCAAAACAGCTGCCCATGGCAGACCGTCCGCATTCGGCGCGGCTTCCCCCATTTTCGCGAGCAGTTCCCGATAAGAGCAAGATTGACCGCTGAACCCATCGGTTTTGACCTTCTGTACCCGCATCGTCTGCGCGATCGTTTCCGCATACTCCGGCGCGTCCTCGCAGATAAATTTCCCATGCTCCGCACGAACTGTCAGATACCGGCTGTTGTCATCTTCCTGCAGGACCAGTTCTCCCAATGCGATCAATTCTTTTTTTGCGTTGCCTGCACTCCGTTCGATCATCGCGATCTGCATGCCCGTCGTGCTGCCATTGCTTTTTACTTCCATCTTCACAATATCACGCGGCGCGGCGGTCGAACTTACCGGACAAGCCGCAAAGATTCCAAACGAAAGCACGCCCACAAGAAGCAGGAAAAGCAGCAATCCGCGGCGGTTTCCTCTTCTTATCAGCAGATTTTCTGTTATCATAAGACCTGCGCAGATGCCCAGATAAGTTACGATGAAATAAAAGAGCAGCAAGTTCTGTATCACCAGTTCCATCATCTGCATTTAGCTTCCTCGTTTTTTTCTTTCCGATAAGTGCTGATCAGAATTTTTGCCGCTTCAAAATCAATGCGGTCCTCCAGCGCCAGTTTTTTGATCAGTTTGACATAAGGCGCGGTTTCCTCCTGTTCCTGCGCCCGGATCTTGTCGATCAATTTGTCCAGCCTGAGGCGTACGGTCGGATAAGTGACCTCGTAGCTCTCGGCCAGCTTCTTCAGCGATCCGCTGTACAGGACGAATTTTTTAATGAAAACAAGGTCTTCTTCTTCTAAATTTTCCATCCATTCCGGTACGGTTGTGATTGCCATAGGTAACTCCTCTCTTCACTTTTTTTAGTATATACTTTGATTTAATTGAAGTCAAGTTTAATTTTATTCAATTCTATCTTCATTCGCCTGGCTGATATGCCGCAAGCTCCCCTTCCCCGCGGCATAGGAAGCAAAGCTTCAGACAAGCCTCGATGAAGATGGCAGCGGCAGTCAGATGTGGAGGTTGGATGGGAAGAGATGCAATATGAGCACGAATCCGCGGTTTCTTTGGATGCAAAAAAAAAATGGCATCAGCCCTTGTGATTTCACGCGCGTCGCGATAATCGCGACTGTGAGACTGCGCCATTTTGTTTTATTTATTGCATTCGGGCAGAGCTGTAAGCCGGGTTCTGTATTAGACGATCATCTATCTCGACTTGCCATTGCTGACAAGCTCCAGCGACCTACCTGCCGGGAGGTGACGGGCAGCCACCCTTAGCCCCTCTTTGGTCTTGCTCCGGATGGGGTTTACACGGCCGGCATGTCTCCATGCCGCCGGTGAGCTCTTACCTCACCATTTCAACCTTGCCACAGCCGTACTGTTTCGGCGGTATGTTTCTGTTGCACTTTCCCTATAGTTACCTACGCCGGACGTTATCCGGCATCCTTGCCCTGTGGAGCCCGGACTTTCCTCATAGACCTCTTGGATCCACGCGACCGTCTGCTCTACCCGAAAAACAATGCGTTAATAAAAGATTGCACCCACAAACGTGATGCTGTATGTAACCACGACTGCCGCGATCAAAAGGATCACAGCAACCTGAATCACTCGTTTTTTTGTCTTTTCATTCATCAAAATCCTTCTCCCCTCTCAGATCTTCTCCCCGCGGAGGATGTCCCGCGTCAATCTGTCTCCCTTATCTTTTGCAGGGAAACAAACGGATTCAGATTAACCTGCGAAATCAAAAGCTGCAGGGCATCTTCGTCCTCCAAACAAGCGCGAAGCCGCGCCGCCATGTTTTCGCAAAAAATCGCCTCGGTTGCATAGTGTCCGCAATCCAGCAGGTTCATCCCGATATCCCTGGCGTGCTGCGCGGTATGATACTTCACATCTCCGGTCAGGAATAAATCACATCCGGCATCCATCGCCGCATCCAAAAAATCAGCACCGGCGCCGCTGCACCAACCGATTTTGCAAATCATCTCTTCTGGATCGCCCGCAAAGGTAAAAAAGCTTTTGTCTATCCGCAAGGCCTTAGCCGCGTAATCCGCGAAATCTGCCGCGGACATGCCGCGCGCAAGACGGCCGCACCTGCAAAAACCCTCAGCGTCGGTTTCCATCGGCTGTACCTCCCGCAGCGCGAGAAGCTCGCCGATATAGTCATTATTGCCGCCCGCGCATTTATCGAACGGCGTATGCGTGGCATAGACGCTGATCTGATGCTGCATCAGCTTCATGATATGATTCCCGAGAACGGTATTGCAGTCAATTTCCGCGATTGGGGTAAACAAAAGCGGATGATGGGTCAGAATGAGTTCGGCACCCCTGTCAATGGCTTCATCGATGACCTGTTCGTTGATTTCCAGCGCGATCAAAACGCTGTGAATCTCCCCATCGGTCAAA
>URWB01000123.1 GCA_900551415.1 uncultured Eubacteriales bacterium | reverse complement strand
AGAAACCGATGCCGACCCATGTGCCGCTTGGCAGGGCGCAGGGACTATCCCGCCCCTCGCTGTTATTGTTAGAGTCAATTTATACGATTGACAAAACACGGCTTGGGCAGTACATCGGACACCTGCAGCCGGAGAAAATTTTGCAAATGGATCACGCGGCGGGAATCAGTATCGGGCTGCTGCCCACAAATTAGAAAAGTCAAGTGTGCGAATCAAAAAATCGCAGAATTGCAGAAGGAGTAAAAAAGCAGTAATCTGTAAACACCCCGGGAGGTAAAGAAAATGATAGGAATTCCAAATGAAAAACCAACAATCAAAAATTATGTTTCCAGTGATGTAAAGTTCTATACGATAGAAGATATGCAAAGGCTGACAGGGTGGAGCGAAAACACAATACAAAAATTGTTTAATGACCCAAGCTTTCCTGCTTCTAATTACGGAAGAACGAAAATCGTCGAGGCACACGCATTGATTACCTTTTTTTCTATCCGGCATGAAAAATCGCGTGAAGTCTTCTGGAAATCATTTAACGCAGGAGGTTAAATTAGAATGGCAAAGAAGAACAATACAAAACGAGCAAAGCGCGGCGCAGGCTCCTTTCGCAAATATGATAATGGATTGTACGAGTACCGTATCACTTATCGAGATGAATTTGACAAACCACACAGAAAATCATTTTGTGGAGAAAGCCAAGCTCTATGTATTGCCAAAGCAAAGGAATTTTTGTACAAGCAGGAAATGCGGCGTTTCGGGATCGACCTTGATATTACGATACCGCAGATCATGAAGCAAAAGTATGAGTCCGATTTAGAGAAGAATTTTATAGGTCCGCAAGGATACTCACGTAATATGGCGACCCTGCGCATCATAGAAAGGCATTTTATTGGACAAATCCCGATTATCGAACTGAAACAGTCGCAGATAGACGCATTTTTAAGGAGTATCACAAACTACTCAAGAAGCGTCATCGAAAAGCTTTATTCGGCATTAAAACAGTCGTTTGAAATTGCGTGCGAATCGCAGCTTATTACCAATAACCTAATGAAATCGTCTTATCTGCGTTGTCCACGGTTCAATCAAAGACCTAAAAAGGTTCGAGCATTGACCAAAGCGGAACAGGAAAAATTTTTGGAAGCTCTGAAAGAGCATAAAATACCGGATGGACGTAATGGTTACAAGCTGCAGCTTTTAATCGAATTATATAGTGGCATGCGAATGGGTGAGATCAATGCGCTGACCGATGACTGCATTGATTTTGAGCAAGGGGTGATCCACGTCAGACGGACGATTTCCAGAGGTGCGGAATACGAGGATTATATTAAGAATGGTACGAAGACTTATGCGGGAACACGTGACATTCCAATCAACAAATTTTTGAAGCCAGTTTTGGAAGAGGCCCTGAAGCAGAAAAAGCGAAATCCATGGCGGCTAGTGTTTTATGATTATAACAAAAATGCGTTTATCAGTACCAGTCAGGTGAACTGCTTTTATCGCAGACTTTGCCAGAAAGCAAACATCCATTTTGACGGACAGCATGCATTGCGACACACCTTTGCGACACGTTGTATCGAGGCCGGCATTCCTCCGGTCGTACTGAAAACATGGCTCGGGCATACTAGCATTAAGATCACCCTCGACACCTATACTGATGTTTTCCATGAGTACAGCAGTGAGGCAATGTCGCTCTTTGAAAGCAAGATGACAGGAATCTATTAACCCCCTTAAGGGACACATAGAGACGACTCTTTCCCCTTGAAAATATGATATATCCCCTTAAGAGGTATAGTGAGAATGCCGATTTTTATTGAAATTTCAACAAGGTCTAAAAAACGACTCATTCCATCTCCACCACAACCCGGCCCGGGATACGAAACGTATTCCGGGCTTTTGTATTGGTTGAAAACAAGGCGTTTCAAGACTGAAAAGAGAATCCATTGAATGCAAATTTAACTGACCAAGTGAATTAAATAACTTGGACTCAAAAAAATAAAAGTGATGCTATCATAAAAGTAGACACGGAACGGTAGAAAACTATCACTCCAACTGTTAAAATAAGAGTGGTGTGACTACTAGGAAGGAGTCTACTTTTACTATGGCGAAACATTTGAACACACTGGAAAAGGAATTTTTGATTAGGCAGTACAAAGGCGGGCGACAGAAATTATCCGATTTCTGTGAGAAAAACGGAATCTCTACCGGAGCTTTTCAAAAATGGATGAAACAATATGAAGAAGGGGGAATCGAGGGGCTGGCACGTGCAGACGCTAAAATGCCTGATGTTCTTCCGGAAGGCATTGATCGCACAGAAGAGGCGTACAAGCGAGAGATACTTAAGCTTCGTATTGAAAACGAACGTCTTAAAAAAAACTATACTGTTCAGACGAACGAAGCTGGGAAACAGGAGTATGTTCGTTTAAAAGAGAAGAATTTGAAATAGTCGATATCCTTTGCCGAGAGTATAGTGTTAAGGCTCTGTGTGAAGTGATGGGAATCAGCAGATCAGGATACTACAAGTGGAAGAAACGGGGAAAATCGGATCGGGATATCCAGCGGAGAGAACTCATAGCACTGGTAGATACCGTTCATGCAGAGCATAGATCCCATGGATATCGGTGGACTGCAGCATATATTCGTCAGCAATATGGATATGAGTGCAGCGATAACTTTGTATATAAATGCTTTCGCTATCTGGGAATCAAAGCAGAAACGAAGCATCAGGTACATTACAGGAAGCGAAAAATAAAAGACACATATCCGAATTTGATCTTTACGACCTGGGGCACCGTCGATCGTCCCAGACAGGTGATAGATACCAGTATATCAACGGGTTGGAGGATGTAAAAGAACTGCTGAAAGGACATGCCGAGCCTGTTGTCCTGCACACAGACCAAGGCAGCGTCTATGCATCGAAAGCTTACAATGATCTGATCAAGGATTCCGTGATTGTAAGATCCATGTCCAGAGCCGGTAAGCCGACCGATAACCCGGTTAACGAATCCATCAACGGCTGGATGAAAGAAGAGTTATTTATGGATTTTAAAATCGAAGAATGCAGACGCAGAGAGGAGTTCGCAGAAGCCCTGGAGCGCTATGTTGATTTTTACAATAAGCGGAGACCTTGTTACGCGATCGGCTATGATACTCCGGTAAATTACCGCAAGCGATATTACAGGGGTGAGATTGAGCGAAAAAATACATTTGAAGGAAGGAGCCTTACTGAGGAACCGAAGTTTGTTGCAAAGCGGCGCAAACAGGCCCATGTAGAAGGCGCGTCCACTTTAAAAAAAGAAAAATAGCAAAAAATGCATGTCATGTCTACTTTTGAAAAAAACAAACGGCCCAAAATGTGGCGTATGTCCACTTTTGAAAAAATGAAATAAGAAAAAATATTTTTTGTGTCTACTTTTCTTGACTGGTACAACCATTTCCCAAGAGACACAAGGCTCTATCAGCTCATGACCACCAAACCTGCCGACCGGGAGTAGCGCATAAAATTAGTATGGATTTTAGGAAGAAAAAATAATATAATAATAGAAACACATTTTCGATGAAAAGAGGATTTGTACATGGTGGATATCCATAGAATTTTATCATCCGAGAAAGAGAGCGGACACATAGAGGTCAAGACGGCAACAGGAGGAGTGCCGCAGAGCATGTGGGAAACTTATTCGGCGTTTGCCAACACAGATGGCGGGGTCATCCTGCTTGGTGTGCAAGAAGATGTACAGACAAAGAAGTTGATACCAATCGGCATTAAAAATACGGAAAAGATGATTCCGGAGCTTTGGAATGCTTTGAATAACCCACAGAAAATAAGCGAGAATATTTTGCTGAACGAAAACATTTATACCGTTGATTATGATAAGAAAAAAATCATTGTCATGGAGGTCCCACGGGCGGCAAGACAGAGCCGACCGATCTATATTGGGAGAGATATGTTTTCCGGTAGCTATCGACGCAATGGAGAAGGTGACTATCGTTGCAAGAGGGAAGAAGTGCTTGCCATGCTTCGCGACCAAGCAGAAGAAAGTGCAGACCGCAAGGTTGTGGAAACTCTTAGGCTTTCTGATTTGAACCACGAATCGATCCTTGGATATCGCAGAATGTTTTCCAATCGTAAGCCAAACCATATTTGGACAAAGCTAAGCGATGAAGAATTTCTTCTGAAAATCGGGGCAGCAAAGAAAGGCTCAGACGGGGAATTACATCCGACTATTGCAGGACTTCTGTTCTTTGGCGACTTTGTCACGATCATGGACGAGTTACCGAATTACTTCCTTGATTACAGAGAGCGAAAGGCTACGAATATCCGCTGGTCAGACAGGGTATGCTGTAGTGACGGAGACTGGAGTGGAAATATCTTTGATTTTTACTTTAGAATCATCGGGAAACTGACCGCCGATGTGAAAAAACCTTTCAAGCTGGATGAACAGATGATGAGAGTCGATGACACATCTATACACGCAGCCATCCGAGAGGCATTGGCCAATGCACTGATTCACGCCGATTATTACGGGCGGCAGGGAATTGTCATCGATAAAGACTTCAGCAAAATCACCATATCCAATCCGGGAACCTTTCGAATCAGCATAGAGGATGCCATAGCAGGAGGGGTAAGCGACACACGAAACGCAAGAATCTTCAATATGTTTTCCCTGATAAACGTGGGAGAACGTTCCGGCTCCGGTCTGTGCGATATTTACAGCACATGGGAAGAAAACGGCTTTGCGAAGCCCGTCATTCAAGAGTTATCCGACCCTGCAAGGGTAGTGTTGACATTAGAAACTATATCGGTGTCAGATGAGACAATAAATGAGACAATAAATGAGACAATAAATAACAAGTCGCAGAAACTTATAGAGATTTTGCAATTGGATCCACATATTACTACTGCAGAACTTATGGAGAAATTAGGATGCTCAAGAGCTACGGTAGCACGACTAATTAAAGAGCTAAAAGAGAAAGGGTACCTTGTACGGGTGGGCTCAAATAAGAAAGGAACTTGGAAAATACTGAAATAAAACACAAGATGGCTCGGAGCCATAAACTTCGGGCTTTTTGCTTGCAAAAAACAAGAATCAAAAGGAAGCCTCAACACTTTCCGAATTGGCTTGTGCATGCCGGAAAAATAGCGTATACTATAGATGTCAGCAGATATCGAAACTGTTCGCAGAGAAAGGGCAGGAAAATGCGTAAAGAAATAGGCGATACAAGAAAAAAGAAAATCTCCATCGGCGTGGAGGATTTCAAAGAGATCATTGTGAAAGACGGGTACTTTGTCGATAAAACCCTGATGATAAAAAAACTGATTGAAAAAAATGCAAAGGTAACCTTGTTCATGCGTCCACGGCGCTTCGGCAAGACGCTGAATCAGTTCATGATTCGCCGTTTCTTTGAGGATGAGAGAACACGCAGCGGGGAGCGAATTGACAACGGCGATCTCTTCGATGGGCTGAAAATTGCTGCATGCGGAGAGGAAGTTCTGCAGCATCAGCAGCAGTATCCTGTGATTTTCTTGAGCTTAAAGTCGGCGAAGCAGCCAGATTTTGAAGAAGCATATAAGAAGATCTGCGGGGCACTTGCAGAGGAATTTCGCAGACATCAGTATCTCCTTGCGGGAAACAGCCTTGCAGACGACCAGAAAATCATGTTTCAAAAGATTATGACGGAACAGGCGGACTACAGCGCATACAACGACGCGCTGAGGTTTTTATCGGAATGCCTGTGGCAGTACCATGGCAAAAACACCATGATCCTGATCGACGAGTACGATGTACCGCTGGAAAACGCATATTTGGAGGGCTTTTACGATCAGATGATTTCATTCATCCGCTCGCTCTTTGAATCGGCGCTCAAGACCAATCCGTACCTTGAAAAAAGTGTGATTACAGGATGCCTTAGAATCAGTAAGGAGAGCATTTTTACAGGGCTGAATAACTTAAAGAGCGATAGTGTTCTGCATACCGAATACGCTGACAGCTTCGGATTTACCGAAAGTGAAGTAGAAGCAATGCTTACTTACTATGACCTTGCGGCAGAATTGCCGGAAGTGAAACGCTGGTACGACGGATACCTGTTCAATGACATCGAAATCTATAATCCATGGAGCATTATCAATTATGCATATGACCGCAGCCATAAGATCACACAGTTCACATTACCATACTGGTCGAATTCTTCCTCTAACAGCATCATCCGCGAAATGGTGGGCGAAGCCGATGCGGGTGCGAAACGTGACCTGGAAACTTTGATTAACGGCGGAACGATAGAAAAGCAGGTGCATGAGGACATCACCTACGGCGATATTCATCAGACACAGGATAATCTTTGGAACTTCCTGTTCTTTACGGGCTATCTGAAAAAGGTCGGGGAACGGAAGGAAGGCAATAATCTAAAACTGGAAATGAAGATTCCAAACATCGAAATTGCAACGATATATGAAAACTCCA
>URWB01000122.1 GCA_900551415.1 uncultured Eubacteriales bacterium | reverse complement strand
GGAGGCGGGTTCGATTCCCGTTGTCCGCTCCAAATTGATAGAAAACTCGGAAATTAATTTCTGAGAGCAATAAATGCTAACTAGAAATAGTTAGTTTTTTTGTTGTGTAAAGGAGTTGGGTTGGGTTTTATGTTGAGTATAGAAATAACCATTTTCAACCATTTAATAGTTAAACACTTGTAATTTAACTAATTCTATAATGCCCTATTATATCGTTATGCTGTTCTAATATATCTTCTTCATAATATTTTTGATATGGATTAGCATGATGAATAACAAAGCTAATTCCTTTATGATTTCTTTTATCGGATACTATACCTATATGCCTTTTAAAGACAACAATATCTCCACCTTGCCATGCATCTATTTTTTTTATATCAGTCGTTAAACTTATTGCATTATAATCAAAATAAGTTTTTAAATTTAATACTCTTCTAAAATCAATATTTTTATCTACCACATCAATATCATATAAATCACGATCTTCTTTGACATGATTATTAACAAGTTCTCTTAAATCATATCCTGCATCCTTAAGAGCAAAAGCAACCACATCAGTGCAAACCCCATATTCATCATCAGGATAACCACTACTATAATACTTACTTTTATATTTGGGCTTCGTGGATATATATTCTCTTGCATTTATCAATATATCTGTTTGATCATCTATTCCATCGTTATCTTTATCTATATCGCTAATATAAGTTTTAATGTTAAAATATTCATTATTGTATTTCTTATGCGGTATATAATTAAAGTAGTAAAGCAAATATAAAACAGTTACTAAACATATTGTAATAACACTCAAAACAATTAATCTTTTCTTTTTCATCATTTCTCTGGATAGTGCATAATATTTTGTGTAAACGATAGTTCTTTAGGTATGGAAAAAGGAACTGATTTCCTGTAAAGTGTTCAGTGCAAAAACAAACACACAGAGAAAAAGGCTCCCATATGTCTAAGCTTAACACAGAACTGATCCATGCGCTACAAAAAAATGAATCAATCGAGGAGGTTTTCGCTCTCGTTGTTGATTATGCAGGAAATATCATCCGGCGATATTTCCCGCATCAAAAAGCAGACCCCGCAGGGCCTGCTTTTATTGTACTCCCATTCTGTTTCTTCCGTTTGTTCAGATTCTTACAAAATTGATATTCTTCCCTTGTGCGCTGAATTTCGCTTCGTACTCGGTCAGAAAGGTGCGGGATTTTTCGGCGTAGCTGCCGACTTCCGCATGCCGCGCCGGATGTGTGCAGCCGAAACCGCCGGTTTCCGTCAGCAAATGCCGCGGCTCCGCTGCCGCGCTGCGGTGCAGATCACGTGTCATCTCAACGATCGGATAGCCGCACTGCTTGATTTCCTCTAAGGTAAATTCAAACAGCGCCTCGTTATCGGTCTTGAATTCGATGAAGCCTCCCGTCTGCAGTACCTGCTTGTAATTTTGCAGGCGCTTGTGATAGGTCAGTCTGCGTTTGGCATGACGCGCCTTTGGCCATGGATCACTGAAGTTGAGATAGATTCCCGCGATCTCTCCCTGCGCGAAATAGTCGGAAAGGTCATGGACATAGTCGATAAATACGCGCAGATTGTCCAGGGACTTTTCCTCAGCCTTTTCGAGCGCGCGCAGCACGACGGATGCCTGTCCCTCGCAGGCGATAAAATTACAGTTTGGCTCACGCTCGGCATGCGCGGTAATGAACTTTCCCTTGCCGCATCCGATTTCCAGATAAATCGGATGATCATTTTTAAAGATTTCCCGCCAATGTCCGCGGCACGCGCGCGGATCCTCGATCAGATAGTTCGCGTTCGCCTCGATTCGCTCGTCTAAATTCTTGATATTTCTTTGGCGCATAAACACTCCTTTACCATGGCGCGAAGTTCGCTTCGATGATAATGATCGCCAAAAATACCGCCTGCATCACGATGGCCGCGTAATCCCTGCCTTTCAGCTTCATCTCATGCATTCTCGTGCGATGTTCCCCTCCGCGGTAGCATCTGGCCTCCATTGCCATCGCCAGATCCTGCGCGATGCGGAAGGCGCTGACAAACAGCGGCACCAGAATCGGGATCAGGCTCTTGGCACGCCGAATGACCGAACCGCTCTCAAAATCCGCGCCTCTGGCCTGCTGTGCTTTCATAATCTTGTCTGTCTCGTCCAAAAGTGTCGGGATGAAGCGCAGCGCGATTGTCATCATCATCGCGATTTCATGCGCGGGCAAGCCGATTTTTTTGAACGGAGAAAGCAGTCGCTCAATTCCGTCCGTCAGGCTCAGCGGTCTGGTGCAGAGTGTCAGCATGGAGGAACCGATGATCAAAAGGATCAGGCGTACCGCCATAAAAATCGCCGTACGAATGCCTTCTCTGGTAATATGCAGGAAACCCCAGCTCCAAAGAACTTCCCCATTGATCATAAAGATGTTCAGCGCGAAGGTGAACAAAAGTAAAATCAAAATCGGTTTCAGGCCGCGCACGATAAACGATAACGGCACCTTGGATACCGCGATGATCACGCCCAGCACCACCGCCGCGATCGCGAAGCCCAAAAAGTCATTGACGATGAACAGCTCAATCAAAAAGAGCAGTGTCGCGATAATTTTTACGCGCGGGTCCAGCTTATGCACCCACGAATTGCCCGGATAAAACTGTCCGAGCGTAATGTCTCTAATCATAATCCTTGCTTCTGAAAATTTCAGCCTTTCGTTCTTTTTTCCCGCAGCGCCTTCGCGATTGCCAGCGCAGCCTCTCTCGTATCAAGAATCGTGGACGGCAGATTCATTCCCTTTTCTCTCAGTGTTTCCGTAAACTCCGTAATCGGCGGCAGATCCAGCCCGACACCGCGCAGAAGCTCCTTTTGCGAAAAAACCTCCCGCGGCGTTCCTGTCGTTACCAGATGTCCGCTGTCGATGACGATAATTTTGTCGGAGACTCTGGCGATATCCGCCATATTGTGAGAAACCAAAATGATAATATTGCCGGTCCGGCGATGCACCTCCTGCACCATATCCAGCACATCGTGATGTGCCTTCGGATCGAGTCCTGCCGTCGGTTCATCCAAAATCAAAACCTCCGGTCTCATCGCGACCACACCCGCGATGGCTACGCGGCGTTTTTGTCCGCCGGAAAGTTCAAATGGCGAGCGTTCCCGAATCTCCTCATAATCCAGTCCAACCAGTTCAATAGCCTCCCGCACGCGTTCCTCGATCTCCGAATCGGACAATCCCAGGTTTTTGGGACCGAACGCCACATCCTTGGCAACCGTTTCCTCGAACAGTTGATACTCCGGATATTGAAACACCAGACCGATACGCTTGCGAATCTCGACCATCGAAACGCCCGGCGCGGTAATATCAACATCCCCGACGATGACTCTGCCTGCATCCGGTTTAAGCAGACCGTTCAAATGCTGCAGCAGGGTAGATTTGCCCGAACCGGTATGCCCGATTACCCCCAGCAGTTCGCCGTCCTCAACCGCAAAATTGATGTCCTCCAGCGCGATCTGTTCGGTCGGAAGACCCTTATCGTAAATATGTGTTAAATGTTCTACTCGTATTGACATACGTAAGCCACCATCTTTTCTTCCGTAATGATTTCGTCCGGCACCGATATGCCGACCGCTCTAAGCTCGTCCGCCAGCTCTACGATCGGCGGCACGTCCAAATTGACTGATTTTATCAGTGCTCCTTGCGAAAATACCTCCGCAGGCGTTCCGTCAAGCAAGATTTTACCCTCGTGCATAATCATCACGCGATCCGCGCGCACAGCTTCCTCCATAAAATGTGTAATCAGCACGACGGTAATCCCCTCCCGATGCAGCTCGTCGATGATCGCCATAATCTCCTTACGTCCCTTCGGGTCAAGCATCGCTGTCGGCTCATCGAAAATGATACAACGCGGCTTCATCGCGACCACGCCTGCGATGGCGATCCGCTGTTTTTGACCGCCGGACAAAAGATGCGGCGCCTTGTTTTTGAACTTTCCCATGTTGACCGCTTCCAGTGCCTGATCTACCCGCTGACGGATTTCCTGCGGGTCCACGCCCAGGTTCTCCGGTCCAAAAGCCACATCATCCTCAACAATTGCCGAAACAAGCTGATTGTCCGGATTCTGAAACACCATACCGGCCGTCTGCCTAACATCCCAAATATGGGCGTCATCCTTCGTATTATAGTCGGCAACCAGAATATCGCCCTCCGTCGGCAGCAAAAGCCCGTTCAGATTCTTGGCGAGCGTAGACTTGCCGGAGCCGTTCTTGCCGATAATCGCGGTAAAACTGCCCGCTTCGATTTCAAAGGAAATTCCGTCGATAGCCTTCACCGGCTCGCTTCCTTCCTCTCTGCTGTACGCAAAGCTTACATTCTGCACCCTGATAATCTTTTCCAAATGAAAATTCCTTTCTATCGTTTAAGTTTCCCGCGACCGTCTACACAAAAAGACGGCTCGGATTTTGCCTGCGTCTGCGTCTGTCAGCCATCGCGCCGATCGCCGCGTAGATCAAATACAGCACATGGAACACCGTCACAGCCAGTACGATATAGGAGATCAGATAACCAGGCTCACCGAACCTGGTGCCGAAGATATCCCACAGTACGACCAGCGGAGAGCCCTCAGACGCCTCATTCATAAACATGTAATTTTCTCCGGTCAGCTTGTCGAAAAAATAGATCGGGATCATGAGCAGCAGTAAAACCGCCGCGGTCTGCCAAAGCCCACGATAATGCGGCCGTATCTCGCCGCCGCGATAGCGCATGACAAAATAGCAGACAATCCAACCATGGAATACAAAACTGTGGATATTCATAAAGTTCCAAAACGGATAACAGGTCCAGTTGCAGAACAGCAGCGCCGCCAGCGCGCCCGGAAAGAACGCGAAAGCAAACATCTGCCCCATTAGCTGCTGTTTCGGCGCGAAAGCGTCAATCAGCATGCCAAAGATCGCGAAGCTGCAAAGATGCAGGGGTAAGTACTGCATCATCGGCGCGCCCATGATGATCAATACCGTATCCTTATAAATCTCCGAGAGCAAAATCAACGCCGCGAAAATCTTTCGCGCGCGTGCCCGTTCGTTTTTATCTTTTATGCGATAGCGCGCGGAGAACAAAAAAGCCGCCGCCGCTATCGCTGCCAACCAGATCAAATGCCCCGGTGCGTATAAGTGAAAACCGATGTCAAGTCCCTGCTCCAAAATCTGATATTCGCAGGTAAAAAAGTTCCCCATGTTATTCCCCGTTTTATTCTTGATGCTTTACGCTGTATCGTTAATCAAAGACCATTTTATTCTATCATTCCGCGCCCGCAATGTCAAACAAAGTTCCGTTTAGAGCATTTTTTTCTTCTTAAAATACAAGATCTCGACAATGACAATCAATGCGCTGATAAGGATGACGCCCAGATAGGCATATTTCCAGCCGAACTCCGGCATCTGTGGGAAGTTCATGCCGTACCATCCGGCAATCAGCGTCAGCGGCAGGAAGATCGTCGTAATGATTGTCAGCATGGTGATCACGCGGTTCTGCTGCGCGTCGATCTGCGCCTGGTACAGGCTGCGGATCTGCATCAGATACTCCCGCAGCGTTTCCGTATGGTCGTGCAGACGCTCCGCGCGTGCTGTGAAGTGTTCCCAGAAGCGGCGCTGCGACTCCGGCAGATAATTATCCAGATTGCTGCACATCATATCCCCGACATTCATCAGCTGTTCATAATAGGTATGCAACGAGGTCAGCTTCTTCTGATAGCTGACGATGGTCTCATCGAAGGTCTCCGGGATTTCCTCCAGCAGCTGGGTCTCGATCGCGCTGAGTCCATCCTCCAACGCTTCCAGCTGAAAGACCTCCTCCCGTATCATCGTTTCAAACAAGAGCAATAAGAACTGTACCGGCATCCGCATATCGCCGCCGCTCTGCAGCACCTTGGCGATCATCGCCTCCAGCATAGCCGCGCAGTCCGCCTCTGAAACCGCCTCGGTCTGCGCCTCCTGTCTGCGATCCTCCGGGAATAAATAGCAGCGCGTATCCTGCAGATAAAAACCGAACGCGAAAGCCGCGCGTCCCTCAATCGGCGGCACCCGCATCGTTCCTAAAAGACAAGTCGGATATTTCTCTATTTTGCAATAGCGGATCGGTGACAAGCTGACGAGCAGCGCGCTGCTGTACGGCAGATTCTCCCGCTCCGCCAGTGCCCGGAACTCCTCGCTCGTCATCAGCAGTGTTTCCACCCGTTTCTCACCGTTTTTATCAGTAACCGTAAATTCCTTCATATCCTTATCTTGCTCCCTCATCCATATCGGTATGCAGGCGCCTGCGCGCTGCACCCTTACTGATTGGTATACCACATTTTTGCCCCAAATGCAATACAAAAGCGGCCCCTCGCGGAGCCGCCCATCATTTGCGTGTGCAATAACGCCGGATTTTTCGTTATGCAAGGTCAAATGCGCAGAAAAAATCGCCTGTGGCTAGGCGACAAGTCGGCGACCCGCGG
>URWB01000121.1 GCA_900551415.1 uncultured Eubacteriales bacterium | reverse complement strand
GAGCCACAATCTGCCGTCGCGGATTGTCAGCGGCGCGATTTCCTTACCTTCCCGCAGGAAGGTCGGCAGGCCCGCAGTCCTGCAATGCGAATAGAGCTTCATCACCGCAGGCAGCCCGTAGAACATCGGATGCCTTTGCGAGCTTGTGTCGCCCGCCAGGAAATTTCCGATTTTCCACGGTGTATCACAGGCGATCAGTTTGCCCTCGTCCATCACGAGAACCTTGTCCGCCATCGTAAACAGTTCTTCCAGACGGTGCTCGGAAATAATGACCGTCGTGCCCAGCTCACGGTTGATACGATAGACAACCTTGAGGAATTCACCTGCCGCGATCGGATCAAGTTGTGAGGTCGGTTCATCCAAAATCAATACCTTCGGCTGCATCGCCATGATGGAAGCCAGATTCAAAAGCTGCTTCTGCCCGCCGGACAGCTCGCTGACATTCTTGCGAAACCAGGTTTGAATATCAAAGAAGCTTGCCATTTCCGCCACGCGGCGCTTGATGGACTGGTTGTCCAAACCCAAACTTTCCAGCCCAAAGGCCAGCTCATGCCACACCTTGTCTGTCACCAGCTGATTATCCGGATTCTGCTGTACAAACCCGATCTCTGACGCGTTGACGCGATCAGAAAGCGCCGCGATCTCCGTACCGTTATACAGCGCAAAGCCGGAACGTTCACCATAGGGAATCAGGTTCTTTTTGAGCTGTCTGAGCAGCGTACTCTTACCGCAGCCGGACTTACCGCACAGGACGCAGAATTCCGATCGTTCGATCGCGAAGGAAACATCTCGCAGCGCCGGCTGCTCCGCCGTTGGATATATAAAAGTTAAGTTCTTGACTTCAATCATTGCCATTTGCGTTCTCCCATCAAATCCAAAATGAGCGGCAGCGCCGCGAGTGCGCAGAAACTGAGCAGCGTCAGTACCATCAGCGGGTCCCAGACCGGCAGCATGATGGTAGGGTAAAAGTAAATCGAGGTCTTGCCGAGCGCACAGCCCAGGGTCGTGACACCTCCCGTTATCAGAATCACCCCGAGCAGGAGCTTGTCGGTCCGCGACAGCTTAAACAGGTGAAAACTTGTCCGTCCGGGCAGTCCGTAGCCGCGGGCTTCCATGGAATCTGAAGTTTCAATGGAGGCTTCCAGCGACCATGAAATCAGGATCGATATTTCCTTACAGGTCTGCCGAAGCTTTGCCATAAATCCGCCCGTCAGGTGTCTGCCCATACAGCGTTGCCCCATGGAAATCTCATGGTAACGAGCTTTTAACAGGGGGAGGAAGCGAAAAACCATCGAAAGCGTCAGCCCGAGCACAGGTGCCGCCTTGCCGAAGAGATAAATCAACTTGTCCGCCGACATCACCAGATTGAACGACATGAACCAGATGACGATGGCTGACAGCATCGCCGCGGCTGCCAGACCATAACAGAAGGCTTCCAGCGTGATACGCAGGCCGTTGATGTAAAACAGCACTGTTCTACCGTTATGGGTAAACAGGGTATTGACCACTGCCATAATCAAAAAAAGCGGAATCGTAAACAATAAATTGCTTTTGATACCCGCCGTTCCCTTGAGCAGGACCGAATATGCCCATGAAAAGCAGAGTGTCGCCGCCAAAAAAACAGGCGACATGGAAAACATCGTAATACCGATCACGAACACGTAAAATATAAAGTTCACCATCGGGTGGCAGGCAGAGAATCGGCTGCTTTCCCCTAATCCGTCTCGCAATATCCGCACGCGTGTTTCTCCCTTCAACCGATTTCGTGATTGAGGATTCTGCGTGCCATCTCCAGGAGATCCTCGCTGACCGTATCATCCAGTTTAACGTCCTTGACCTCCGGCACTGCGCGCAAAATCGACTCTTTCACCACATCCTCCAGGGTTTCGGAGGAAGACATGCAGTTCGCACAGGCGCCGTGAAAACGAATCCATGCCACACCGTCTGCAAAATCCGAAAGCGAAGCGCTTCCGTTATGAGCGGCCAGCTGCGTATTCACAGTTTCCTCTAAGATTGTTTGTATTTTTTTTCTTATCTCTTCCATCTCTATCATCCTCTGTTCTGTCTGCGCCGGCTAAGCGGTTCCACCGCGGCGCATCCGCGGACATCACGATTCCGCGCGCGTCTCCGGCTCAAAAAAAGACCGCGTCGCAGCGGTCTTTCTCTCTGAATCACAGTTATTCCTGTTCGTCCATGATCTTGTCAAATTCGGCTGCAACGGCTTCAAATTCCGCGTCGTCGTCGATATCAACGATTTCAAATTCATCTTCTCCGACTTCCTTGTAACCGTAAATATAAACATCGTCGGTGCCGTCATCCGGAATCAAAGCAATATATTCTTTGCCGTTAAAATCAAAGACGCCCATGATCTCACATTCAACTTCTTCCCCTTCGTCAAATTCCAGGGTGATGATATCTACTTCTTCTTCCATATCCGGATTTTTCTTTTGATCTGCCATTCTTATTCCTCCCATTCAGTACGCGCCGCCCTGCGGCACGCATCATCAGTTACGACCATCTTACCACAAAAAACCGCGGCAATCAACCAAAATATTCTCGAATTGCCCGCGCGTTTTTTTCGGTGATGCCCGGTACACGCATCAACTCCGCGAGCTCCGCTTTTTTGATTTCCTCCACGCTCGCGAAGCTGCTCAAAAGCGCGTTGCGTTTGACCGGACCGATGCCATCGATGTGGTCGAGTACCGACCCGATGCTGTTCTTGTTGTGCAGCTTCCGATGGTAGTCGATCGCGAAGCGATGAACCTCCTCCTGGATTGCACCGCAAAACTGGAACAAAAGCGGATCGCCGCGCAAGATATATTCCTCTCCGCGGCCGTTGACCAGCGCGCGCGTGCGGTGGCTGTCATCCTTCGCCATACCCAGCACCGGAATCGCCAACTGCATCGCAATCAAGACCTTCTCGGCGGCGGTGACCTGTCCCTGTCCGCCGTCCATCAGAATCAGATCCGGCAGCGTACTGAAACCCGGATCGCCTTCTTTGGCCCTGTGAAATCTGCGGTAGAGCATTTCCTGCAGACTGCCGTAATCGTCCGGTCCCTCGACGGTCCGAATCTTAAAACGCCGATAATCCTTTTTGACCGGCTTCTGATTGCGAAAGACCACCATCGCCCCGACCGTATCGACGCCGTTGGTATTGGAAATATCGTAGGACTCCACGCGATAAGCCTCCTTCGGCTCCGTTTCGCCGAGCAGCTTGGCGATCGCTCCGCGTACCGCTTCTTCCTTTTCTCTGGCAGTCGCGGCTTTGACCTCAAGAGTCTTGGTCATTTCCACAACGTCGCGCCGCGCCAGATCCAAAAGCGCGCGTTTCTCACCCTTCTGCGGCATGAAGATCCGCACCTTGCGCCCCTCCCCGAGGCTTTCCAGATACTGCTCGATCAGCTGCGCCTCCTTGAGCGGCTTCGGTACGATGATTTCACCGGGCACGTTGGCCCACATGCTGTAATACTGCTTAATAAACTGCCCGATCAGCGCGTCGTAATCATCCTCGCCTTCCACCTGCATGTTGAAGGTATCCCTGCCGCTGAGCTTGCCGTCCCGCACGTTGAAAACCACCACCGAGGTCTGCTCTCCGCTTCCGACAGGCAGTACCATGTCCAAATCTTTGCCGGAAACCATCGTGACACGCTGCTTTTCGCCGAGCGCCCGAATGGACAGCAAATAGTCACGATAAACCGCAGCTTCTTCAAACTGCAGATTCTCGGAAGCCGCCTGCATCTTTGCCGTCAGCGCGTCGGTGATCGGCTTCGTCTTGCCGGAAAGGAAGGTCAGCACCTGCTCGATGACCTTGGCGTATTCCGCCTGCTTTACCTGTCCGGTGCAGATGCCGCGGCAATCCCGGATGTGATAGTTCAGGCAGGGCTTCCAGTCCTTTGGAAAACTTTTGGCCGCGCAGCGTTTCAGAGTAAAAATCTTATTCAGCAGGTCGATCGTCATATTGACCGCGCCTGCGTCACTGTAAGGGCCAAAATAGCGCGCGCCGTCTTTTTCAATCAAGCGCGTCTTAAGCACTCTCGGATAGTTTTCCTGCGTGGTGACCTTAATATACGGGTAGGTTTTATCATCGCGCAGCAGGACATTATACTTCGGCGCGTATTTTTTAATCAGATTGCACTCTAAAATCAGCGCTTCCATCTCCGTCTTGCAGGTGATGTACTCAAATTCCGTAATGTGCGACACCATTGCCCGTACCTTGGGGCTCTGATTTTTGGAGCTTTGAAAGTATTGCCGTACGCGGTTTCGGAGCGAAATCGCCTTGCCGACATAAATGACCTGTCCGAGCGCGTCCTTATGCATATAAACTCCCGGGGTGTCCGGGAGTTTTTTGAGATTTTCCTGAATATCAAACATCAATATGGCCAATTCCTTTGTTTCAAATCTTTTTCACGTTCCATCTGTCTGCGCGCGGCTTCCATGAGTCTGCGCTGTCTGGCCGCTTTACGCTTGCGTTTGTTGATGGTTCGCAGGACGAGAATTAAAATGCAAAACGCCAGAATCACGGCCAGCGCGAAAAAAAGGATCACCGTCTGCAGATTGGTAATGCCAAAGCGGGATAAGAACCATCCCTCTTTGACATCCTCCGCCGCCGTCAAATCGATCTCCCGAATCTTTTCGTCCGCCAGATACACCGCTGCTTTGCCGATTACCTGACCTTTTTTGATCGGTGCCTGCAAATCCGCGTCAAAGCTTACCTGCGTCGTAACCAGAGAAGCCGATGCGCCCTCCGGCAGGTTGATCAGGCCGTCCGCGGAGGCTAACGCGTTCACCCGATTAGTCGCGCCGCCCTTCAGCTTCGCGCCTTCAAAGCTCTGTCCGCTTTCAAACGCCTTGTATGGCGATAAGGTTGCCTTCGCGTAATCCAGCAGTTTTTTGATATCCCGATACCGTTGCTGCAGCGTGGAGTCCAAGATGACCGCGTAAATATCAAATCCGTCAATTTTGCAGAGTACGACCATCGTGGTACGGTTCACATTCGTGGTTCCGGTCTTGCCCGCCACCATACCCTTGTATTTTTTGATCTTGATCTTACCGTTTCCGGTATCGGCTTCGCCGCCCTTGAGGAACAAATTGGTAGTCTTGAGCGTCACCGCGTCGGTCTTATTCGTCGCGGGTACTGTGTATTCCGCGACCTTCGCGATCCGCAGCACATCCGGATTCGCAAAAGCCGCTCTGGCGATCTTGACAATGTCTTCGGCGCTGGAATAATGGTTTTTGTTGTAGACACCGCTTGAGGTGACAAATCTGGTGTTTTTACAGCCGAGTTCTTTGGCTTTTTGGTTCATCAGCTTGACAAATTTTTTCTCGCTGCCGGAGACCGTAATCGCCAAGGCTTTGGCCGCGTCATTCGCTGAAGCGAGCAGTGCGGCATAGACCAGATCCTCGGCTTTGATTTTTTCACCCGCGTAGACAAAGGACTCGGTTTTGATGACCTCCGTCGCCGCCTGCGTGATCGTCACTTCTTCAGCGAGGTCCAGCTTCTCGGCCGCGAGCAGACAAGTCATCAGCTTGGTAATGCTCGCCAGATTGTATTGCTTTGACGCGTTCTTCTTCCATAGAACTTCCTCGGTGGTCGCGCAGTAAACATAGGCCGCACTTCCTGTGATATCCGGTCCCGAAGATGCGGCAAAAGCCGCGGCCGGCCATGCGCCGATCAGAAGAAGTGTGATCAAAACAAGGGTCGTAAAAAATTTGAGTCTTTTTTTCATGCGTATCCTCTATCCGTTTCGTCCAAAAAATCTGTCCGCGAGAGTATAGCCTTCCTCGCAGTAGTTTCCGGATTCCGCCGCGGCGCGTTCATGAAACTGTTTCCGCGAGTCCGGCGCTGTTTCATACCTGCTGTCATAAAGCACATAAGGAACCGGATCTGCCGAATGGGTGCGAATCGCGAGCGGCGTTCTGTGATCCGGAATGATCAAAACGCGAAACGGCTCTCCTGCGGCGCGCAGATACTCGCAGAGCGGGCGTGCCACTCTGTCATCAATGTATTCAGCGCAGCGTATTTTCGCTTCCAAATTTCCCTGATGGGAGCATTCATCGGTGCCCTCGATGTGCATGTAGACAAAGTCTTGTCCGCTTTTGTAGGCCTCGATGGCGCGACGTACCTTTGCCTCGTAATCCGTATGGATGGTTCCGGTCGCGCCGGGAACCGTCGGTGTCTCCATCCCCGCAAAGTTGCCGATGCCCTTAATCAGATCAACGGCCGAAATGACCGTCCCACGCACACCGTATTTTTGCTCGAAGCTTGGCAGCTCCGGACGCACGCCTTGTCCCCAGATCCAAATCGCGTTGGCCGGATTGAGGCCGCGCGCTTCGCGCTCCCTGTTGATCGGATGATCCTTGAGCAGCTCGTAGCTCCTGCGCATCATGTCGGTGAGGAAATCCGCATCCCTGCCCTGCGGCAGATACGCTCCGATCTGCCGGTCTAGGATATCATGCGGCGGCACGCAGAGATAATCCGTATGCCCCTGCGGATGCCTGCGGTTGATCAGCATGCAGTGCCGATAGCCGGTGCCCGGATAGAACTGCAGATTTTCCTGGCGGAACGCCTCTGCGATCACATCGAGCAGCACGCGGCAGTCCTCGGTTTCAATGTCACCGGCGGCATGGTCGCGCATGATAAAGTCTTCATAGCTCAAAAAATGGAACATAATCTTTTAATGTATTAGAACTTCCTGTTGATAAAATAT
>URWB01000120.1 GCA_900551415.1 uncultured Eubacteriales bacterium | reverse complement strand
TGTTCGTCTTGATGTGTATGTACATGACGAACAGGGACGCATCTATGATATTGAGATGCAGTGCACCAGTGGCACGGACAGTGAACTGCCGAAGCGCACCCGCTATTATCAGGGCATGATCGACATGGATGAGACGGAGAAGGGACAGTATTATCAGGATCTGAAGGAATCATTCATCATCTTCATTTGTACCTTTGACCCCTTTGATCAGGGACGGCCGATGTACATATTCAGGAATCTCTGCATCGAAGATAAAACATTGGAACTTGGAGATCAGGCGACCAAGATCTTTTTGAACAGCAAAGGCAAGAGTGATACGCTGGATCCCGATATCGCGGCTTTCCTGCGCTACGTGGATGGCAAGGCGGCGGAAGGCACCTTTACGAAGGAAGTGAATCAGGAAGTCATTCGTGTGAAAAAACATGAAGAAACGAGGCGAGAATATATGACATACGCAAGAGAACTGCAGCAGTGGAAACGCCAGTGTCTGGCAGAAGGGCGCGCAGAAGGGCGCGCAGAGGGCGTGGAAGGAGAGAAACGAGAAACTATTCTTAGTCTGGTCAAGATCCAAATGCCGAAGGAAATGATCGCGCAAGTGACGAGGAGCAGCATTCCTTATGTGGAAGAAGTCATTCGCAGTGCAGGCGGGTCTGTTTCCTGAAATATAACCTCATAACAAAAAACGCTATCCACGAAAATGCGGATAGCGTTTTATCATGTCTAATGTCTGATGTCTAGTTCCCAGTCCTTAGTCACCAGTCGCCAGCGATTAGTCTTGTGTCAGTTCCTGGATGAGGTCATGGACGGTCGTGATCTTATCGATGCGATAGGCGTTTGCACCGCAGAAGACGAGGCCGTGGTCTACATCGCCGTGGACGGCGCGGATGAGGGCCATGGTGATGCAGTAGGGGGTGGTCGCCGGGTCGCAGGTCTTGAGGCAGTGGAAGCAGCCCTGCGGCGGGATGCGGTGCTCGGTGAAGGCTTTGACGAAGGGGTTCAAGAGTGCGCGGCCTGGCATGTGGACCGGGCTCTGTACGATGGTGACGTCGCTCTCTTTGGCATTCACATACATCTGTTTGAATACGTCAGCGGCGTCGCATTCTTTGGTGGCGACGAAACGGGTCGCCATCTGCACGCCGGAGAGACCGAGGGAGAGGTAGTGCTCGATGTCTTTCTTATCGTAGACACCACCGCCGAAAGCGAAAGCCTTTCTCAGCAGTGGTTCCCTAAAAAGAAAGTGATAGATCTATCGCTTTCTTTTTCTTCTTTTGGTAGAATAGGGATAGAAGAAAGGTGGTGGTGGCCTTGCTGAAAATCAAGACGTGGGAAGAGTTGACGATTTGCGATAACTTTCTGTTTCAGAAGGTGATGAGAAATCAGCGAATCTGCAAGCAGCTGATTGAGAAAATTCTCCATATCCGCATTACGGAGATTTCTTTCCCGGAAACTGAAAAGTCGATCGACGTGAACTAGTCAGCAGATTGCGCCGCAGGGCAACCGTGGGTGCCGCTATACAACTGCCCCCGGCGAGGCCTACCAGATGGACTGGGGTTTCACGGATGTCCTGGATTACAACGAACAGGTTTACCGAGTGGCTTGCTTCGCCATGATCTGCCATCACTGCGGTGAATGCTACATTGAGTTTTTCCCCAATGCCAAGCAGGAAAATCTATTCATCGGTATGGTCCATGCCTTCCAATACATGGGGATTCCAAGGTTCATCCTTACCGACAATATGAAAAGTGTCGTTCTCCATCGTGACTTGGAAGGGCATCCTGTGTGGCAGAAGGATTACGAAACCTTCATGAAAACCATTGGCTTTGAAACAAAGCTCTGCAAGCCGCGGCATCCTTTTACCAAGGGGAAAGTGGAACGGCTCGTGCGGTTCGTTAAAGAAAACTTCCTCGCCGACAGAGTTTTTTACAACATTACCGATTTGAACTGGCACGCATTGGAATGGTGCAATTCACAGAATGGTACTTACCATCGTGCCGTGGACGGTGTGCCTCAGCGGCTTCACGTGGAGGCATGCGGCGAACTGCTTCGGCCGCTTCCGGAGTTGGATGCTGTGCGTTTTTATCTCTGCCCAGAACGTATAGTCTCTTTTGATGGATTCGTAAACTACGAAGGCCGGCGGTTCGGCGTGCCCTATAGCTATCCCGGTGCAACAGCTCGGATTATGCGCAGCGGAGATACGCTCTACATTTACTCCGCAGATCTGAGCTCTCTTTTGACGACCCACGATGTGACCTGGAGCCGCAGGGACAGCTTCTGTGAAGGGCAGTATGAGGCACTTCAGCAGCCTGAGGAACTGCCGACAGCTCCTGTAACAACGCAGATCCGACAACTTCCCAAGCCATCTGGCGAACTATCCTTTGCCAAATTTGATTTTGACGAGGAGGAGCCAGTATGACACAGACCGTTTTTGAAAAGATGAATACCGCAATTTCTGTACTGAAGCTGGACTTCACCACCGAGGAATTCGCCACCTTTGCCGATGACCAGGAACTCTCAGAAGAGGCCATTGAGGCGGTACAGGCTGTCTTTTCTTACATCAGTGAAAAGAAACAGCAGACGACCGTCCAAACACTGCTCAAACTGAGCCGACTTCCTAAAAAGGAACCGAAAACCTTTGAAAATTTTGACTTTTCACTTCTTAAAAGCAGAGACTTGGACCGGATACGGGCGCTGCCATCCTTGGGCGCAGTTTATTCGCACCGCAACCTGGCCTTTATTGGACCTCCGGGAACAGGAAAAACACACTTGGCGCAGGCATTTGGCTATGCCTGCTGCCAGCATGGGATGAGGGCTTATTTCATTAAGGCTTCCGAACTGCGTGACCGCTTTACAGCCGCCAGACGCGCGGGAAAACGGATTCCTGCCTCAAGAGCTTAGTCCGCCCGTCCTGCTTGATTATTGATGAGATTGGCCATTGCGAATTCGACAAGGAGAATACGCGGCTGTTCTTTAATCTGATTGACCGTCGCTACAACAAAGAAGGCAATTTCAACATGGTCTTCACCAGCAACAAGAATCCGGCTCTCTGGCGCGAGGACTTTAATGAAGACTCTACGCTTCTGTGTGCGTTGGACCGCATCTTTGATGAGGCTACGGTATTTAAACTGCGCGGCGAAAGCTTCCGCGGAAAGAAACTGGATACAGTTTCGGTACAGACTGGTAAAGTGAAGGCCGTTGAGCCGATGGCTGGCCAGCAAGAATAACTTTTGCCAATCTGGGTTGTTTGGTTTTTCTATCTGAGCCTTAATTGGCGATTTCAGTTGAGCCCCCAGTGGTTTTCCTGGCGGGCGCTAACAAAAATCGCTTACACAAAATTTTACGCCCGGCCGCAAAGTCAATAATATGGCGCAATGAACAGTCCTCCCGCAGCCAGTATTCCAATTAGTTTCCATTTTATAGCACTAAATTAATAAGTACTTTGAATCATCCCGCGCTATTTTGCACACTATGTGCACAAATGCGCAATCGCTTGTCCCCTTGCGTGGATATTATATCATAATATAATTGACTATTTGCAGCCTCTGGCAGCAGGGCCTTATGATTTTTAAGCGCTTGCGCGCGGAGCGCGCAAATATACAATATGAGTGGCCATCTTCCGTCTCTTGACGGCAGGTTTTTTTATCTTAAGCATGCTACGCATGCGCAATAGTTTATCCACTTTCGTGGATATTATATCGCTTCAGCAAAAAGGTAACAATATTAAGTTTCTCTTTGTAAGCCGCAACATAGCTTATATCTCATCTCATTTTGTTCAAATTCAATAAAAAAATAGCCGTTTTCACGGCTATTTTTTTGCTTATTCCACGCCGGTGACTTCTTCAATGACTTCGTGCATGAGCTTCATCCTGTATTCCGGTACGTGCATCTTCACTGAACACCCAGGCGTGAAAATGAATTTCTGGTCGTCTGGACCTAGCTGCTCCAGCGCGTCCACTAACCGCGCCTTGATTACTGCCTTCACCGCCTCGCGGTCGTTCTCTGGACTGTCAAAATCGTGCCAGAATTCAATGCCTCCCATCAGAATCTTGTCCGTAAATGCACGCGCTTGCTTCAGCGTCGTCGTCCCTGTCTCGTCTCCCCCAAATCGGTCTTCCCAGTTGTATGCCTGCACGGGATAGTTCGCTTCTTCATATTCCGCAAATCGCAGATTCTTATACCCGTGTACGTGCAGCATGTTGAACCATGTCTTCTTGTTGATCATCTCTAGTATCGGTTGGTCATATTTCTTTACAAATTCGTCGTGCGTCGCTTTGTCCATCAAATCTGTCGTCGCAAACGCTTCTGTCCAGAATACGCCGTCGACCCCAATCTTAATGAATTCCTCTGAAAGACGCATTGTAAATTCGCTGATGGTTTCCAAACCTTTATGCGTATCTTCCGGACTGTATTTGCATGCGTTCAGGAAAAACTGCGGGAAGGTCATGCCACCGTAGAGATCTCTTGCTGTGTATGCCGGTGAGAATATTGTCGCCAGAACAGGAATCTTTCCTCCCAGTTTGTCCAATACACGTTTTACCACTTCAAGTTCGCGCGCAACAGACGGCGACGACAGGCTTGGCACTTTTAATTCCCCATACATTTTGGGGTGATATACCCCATATTTTGTTGTCGGCCCAAACAGCAACCCTGCCGATGTCGACGGAATGTAATCGTTGCCGAACGCCTGCGAAACGTAGAAGCTGTGCGACTGCACCTTGCATATATCCCACTTCATAAAATTGCACGACTGGATAATTCCGTCTGCAAAATCCTTTGCGTTGTGATCCAATAGAGGCATATGGTACCATGCCGCCACCCCGATTCGGTCTATTTTTTTCCCTTCCACCATTCCTTTTATTCGCTCATACGATGTCATTTCTTTCGCTCCTTCTACTAACAATGTCCGCCTCACTTACAGAAAGGTAACTGTTTGTGATTTCGTTAAAGTGGATGTCGTATTCCTGTTTGCCGATAACGTGGACTATAGGAGACGTCTGGGGCAAGATACCGTCACGCACATCAACATAGACAATCTCGCCCCCGCGAGAGCCCATCTGTGTTGCAATACTCAGAGACAGCGCCCCGTTTCCTATGACAGTTATCTTTTTTTCATTGCAGATTACACATCCATTTCTCGTTGACCTCTTCGCCACCAAGAAAAACTCTCTGTACATCTGTAATGCTTTGCAGATCTTCCAGAGGATTTCCCTTGAGGAGAACCAGGTCTGCAACTTTTCCGCATTCTACTGTTCCAAAACGATCTTCGTTTTTCAAGATCTTGGCCGCGTTGATCGTAGCTGTCTGTAATGCCTCATAGGGTGTCAGACCGCACTCCTGTAGAATAAGGAGTTCTTCCGGAATGCTGCCCAGCGTATCAGAACCGGCTCCGATCAAAATTCCTCTTTGACGCGCTTTCTGAATACTCTCACGCTGAGGATCTACAACATACTTTCGCATCATGTCAGCCAACGATGCCCTGCCATTTCTGCGCTCTTTTTCTGCCACAGCAGTCACGCCGCTGGCAGTAGGAACATAATAGACGTTGCGTTCGTTCATAATGTCCAGAGCCCGCTCCGTCAGAACAGCGCCGTGCTCGATGCCGTCAACACCGCCCAGCAAAGAGTCCATAACAGGCAACTCACCCATGGCGTGAACGGTTACCCCGCGATTGTGGCTATGTGCTGCAACGCAGGCAGCCTGGATTTCTTCGACAGTAAACTCAGACCAAGCAGGATGCTCATGTTCGGGCATACCACCTAATCCACCGCTTGCCATGACTTTAATAAAATCAGCGCCCAGCTTGATTTCGTAGCGTGTTGCCTTCATGACTTCGTATGGGCCATCAACTTCTACTGCACCAGCATATCGGTGGGTTTCGTGTCCGCAGGTAGCTGCTATACCCATACCGCATACATACATACGAGGCCCGCGAATAATGCCGGATTGAATAGCACTTTTCAGCGCACTTGCGGTACGACCTACAGAGCACAGATCTCGGGTCGTAGTAATTCCCTGAGAAAGTTCGTACCAAGCGTTCCTGGCTGCGTAGAGGATACGGTGGTAGTCAGAGCCGTTTTCAATTGCCGGCGCTCCCTCCCGGAACACACCGGTTCCTCTGGAAAGATGTCTGCGGTTAATGTGCACATGCAAGTTTACAAGTCCCGGAATTAGATATCCGCCTTGTGCATCCAGAATGCTGTCACCACATAAATTCTCTCCAATTTTCGTGATCATACCATTTTCGACCTGTACATCAGCCTGATATGGCAGGCGTCCGGTACAGTCGATCACGTTGCAATTTCGAATAATCATGTTTTTCTCCTTTCGATAAAGAAGGAACTGCATAAAGCCGTAGTTATTTGGTAAGATTTTTAATAGCCCGCTCGGACCTGGACAGAGTGCGCTCGATATAGGAACGGGAACGGGCGTAATTCCGCGTAATATGCTCCGCTTCGGCGCAAAGTGGACAGGCGTGGATATTTCACCGGAGCAGATAGAGCAGGCAAAACTGTTGTCACAGGGTACGGATATAGAATATTTTGCTTCGCCAGCCGAGAAATTGTCGTTCATGGACAATTCATTTGACGTAATAACCGCTTGCCAGTGCTTTTGGTATTTCGACCATGAAAATCTGATACCGAAGTTCATGAGTATGCTGAAAAGCAGCGGAAGCCTTGTCGTGCTCTATATGGCGTGGCTGCCGTTTGAAGATAAGATTGCAGGTATGAGCGAGGAGCTTGTA
>URWB01000119.1 GCA_900551415.1 uncultured Eubacteriales bacterium | reverse complement strand
AGCAAGGGTGCGCAGGAGGCCCACGAGGCGATCCGCCCGACATACATAGAGAACATCATAGAAATGACAGTATTTATCTTGCAGTGCGGTGATAAGATCGCGGTGCAAAAGCGCGACGCGAAGGGCATACTCGCGGGACTCTACCAGTATCCAAATCTGGAGCGGAGGCTGACGGCGGCACAGGCGATGCAGCAGGCAGAGGCATGGGGATGCATGCCGACCGGATTGCAAAGGCAAAGTGAATATAAGCATATTTTTACACATGTAGAGTGGTATATGACAGGATATTATATTACCTGCGACTCTGAGACGGACGGACCTGCGCAGGACTGGATTTGGGCGAACGCGGCGCAGATGGAAGCGGAGATCCCGCTACCATCGGCATTTCAGTATTTTTGACGCATTGCGCCGCGACATTTTTCAGAGGACTTGTAAAAAAATTAAAATCATGTTAAGATATACGAAATAGGGCAATTGATTCAATCACAAATGGGAAAAGGAGTTATTATGGGAAACCACATTATTATCGAACCGGCCTCCAAAATCAGAGAAATCGCAAGAAACACACTTTCTGGAAATTGGAAACCGGTCACGCTTGTATTGTTCATTTATTTTCTGCTGACCAGCGGGGTAGGTCTGATCCTAGATCAGTTTTTTACCTACACATATACGCTGCAGCAAGGCATCTACGGAGAGCCCTTTGCTTATGATATTTCATACGGCTCAGACATTTATGATTTTTTGATCAGCGGACCGTTTTCGTTCGGGTTGACCATGTATCTTCTGACCTTTTTCAGAACCAGAAGATCGGACGGTACACTGCTGTTTGAGGGGTTCAGTAATTTCGGCAAAGCATTCCTGCTGTTCCTTTTGATGAGCGTGAAGATTTTCCTCTGGTCGCTGCTCTTTGTAATTCCGGGCATCATTGCGAGCATTCGCTACAGTCAGGCTTTTTATGTGATGGTCGATCATCCGGAGTACAACGCGAACCAGTGCTTAGAAGAAAGCAAACGTCTGATGATGGGCAATAAGGGCAGATACTTTTATTTGACGCTGACATTCATCGGCTGGTATCTGCTTGCAGCCATGCCGAGCGCGATCTTCAATCAGGTGAGCGGCTCCGGTGTCGGCAATATTATCTTTATGATCATTCTGAGCATTCCGGCGCTTTTTGTCGATGCGTATGTCAATACGGCATATACGGCGTTTTATGAGCTGGCGACGGAGAAGCTGGTCGTTGTACAGCCGGGCAGCGGGATCGATCCGAGCAATGTCGTTTCGGCAAGCTATACGGTTGATGGAAGTTCGCAGCCTACCGCGCCGGTCTCGCGTGATATTCCTACAGAAGGACAGACTGCACAGGGCGGCTGGGGCGCACCGCAGGAAACCACGCCGCAAACGCCACAGACGGAAGCAGCTGAAATGACCGAAGCATCTCAAACGACGGAAGCACCGCAAACAGGTGCGTGGACTGCACCGGAGGCGGGCGCGGCTCCTGCGCAGGAAGTACAGCGTACATCAGAGCCAAGGTCGCAGGAGGATGTACAGGCGGCGAAGGACGCGGCAAAGGACGCCAAAGAAGAAGCGCGCTATCAGGCAGAGGAACGCAAATATAACGACGAGCAGTAAGCACGCGATGCACGGCATCGCGCGGACACTTGTATACACACGCAGTGAATCGCATATGCCGCAGCGCAGATGCAATATAATATGAACAAGAAGGGCCTCGGCAAGAGGCTCTTTTTTGGTACGGAGACGAGCGCTTTGACATAGTATGAAGTATCTCAACATATAAGGAGGTACAGCCTTGTCTTTGGAACGACATTATTTCCCGGGCAACAATACGCCCTTGGGATTTTTCTCTTACTATAAACACATCTTAGGACAGCGCGAGGCAAACAGGATTATCTGCCTGAAAGGGGGTCCAGGCACCGGTAAGTCCACCTTTATGAAACGTATCGGAGAACATTTCGCGAAGCTTGATGAGGATATTGACTATCTCCACTGCTCCGCGGACGAAAACTCGCTCGACGGGGTCGTGCTCAAGGATCGAAAGATCGCGGTGATCGACGGAACCAGTCCACATATGACGGACCCGATCACGCCGGGCGCCGTCGACAAGATTATCAATCTCGGTGAATTCTGGAACGAGGAAGGGCTTCAGCTTAATAAGGATGAGATCATCGACCTGAACGAGGCATGTTCGCGTTGGTACCGCATCGCGTACAATTACTTAAACGCTGCAAAAAGCGTCTTTCGGAGTATGGAGGAGGTCTATAACCGGGCGGTCAGCTGCAGTGAGATCTACCGCGTCGTGGCCGACATCGTCGGACGAGAATACCGCGAGCATGAAATTTGTCTGACACCCGGACGCGAAAAACGGTTCTTTGCCAGCGCTATCACAGCAGGCGGCACAGTGCATTATCTGTCGAGCCTGCTTGGTGAGATGGAACGGATCTATCTGGTCGATGTGCCTGTGGGCTACGCGAACTCCGGTTTCATGTCGGTACTGCGCGAGGGCGCAATTTATCGCGGTTTAGACGTGGAAACCTTCTATTGTCCGCTTTGCCCGGACGAAAAGATCGATCATCTGCTGATCCCCGGCATCAAGACGGCGTTTCTGACCGTCAATGCGTACCACGATCTCGAACCATGGGAAATCATAGAAGATGACGGTAAGGATCGGGAGATTATTCTGCTCGATGTCAGCGACTATATGAACAGCCTGATCATGGCGCAAAACGATGATTTCCTGCTTTCTCTGGCAGAGGAGTTCGATATTCTGCTGGATAAGACAGTGCAATGCCTTGAAAAGGCGAAGCATGCGCACATGCAGGTGGAAGCGCTCTATGTGCCGAACATGAACTTTACGGAGATCAATCAGGTGCTGGAGGCGACAATCAGCGAGCTGGAAAGAAGCAAATAAAAATACGGCAAAGCTGCTGCAAAGCCGATTTACTGCGCGAAAAGGCACAATACAGCACCGAAAAGCGGTATTGAAAAGGCACGCAAAAGACATTATAATAAAGATAATGTCATCGTGAAAATGTATCGATAGACAGATATCAACTTTAAGATATTCGCGGATATCCGCAGAAAAACACGAGGGATGTAACATGAAAACAATTGCTGAATATAAACAAATGCTGGCCGCAGAGGGGCTGCTGGCCTCGGATAATGCAGAGACCGCGGATTTCTCGCAGGAGGTCACCGATGTTTCCTACAATTCGCTGACGGTAAAGCCGGGAACGCTGTTTCTGTGCAAGGGCGCGAATTTCAAGGAGGCATACCTTGCGGACGCGCTTGCCAAGGGCGCCTGCGGCTATGTGGCAGCACGCGATATGAACATGGGACCGGATGTACCTTGCCTTGTGACAGGGGACATCCGCGCCGCCATTTCGAAGATTTCCGCCTTTTATTTTGATCGCAGCTGGGACAAGGGTCTGAAATTGATCGGGTTGACCGGAACCAAGGGAAAGTCAACCACTGCGACGATGATCAAAGCGATTCTGGACCTTTACCGCGGCAGGGAGATCGGATTTTCGTCCGGCATCTATACCTATGACGGACAGCATCGCGAAAAATCGCGCAAGCTGACGACGCCGGAGACCATCGAGCTGCACCGGCTCCTTGACGGCTGCGTCAGGAACGACTGCCGTTATCTGGTGATGGAGGTGTCCTCACAGGGGCTTAAATACGACCGCGTGGCGGACCTGCACTATGAGGTCTGCGGATTTTTGAATATTTCGGAGGATCATATCTCGGAGGCGGAGCACAGCGATATGGAGGATTACTTTACATCCAAGCTGAAGATCTTTGACCGCAGCCGGATCGCCTGCGTGAATCTGGACATGGACAAGACCTATCTGCCGCGGGTACTGGCGGCGGCGCAGGCAAGCTGTGAAAAGACTGTGACTTTCGGTTTTGACAGCGCTGCGGAGGTGCAGGGGCTTGCGGTCGAAGAGGGACCGGGCTACATCGTGGTCAAGGCGGTGCTGGACGGCAGAGAAGAAGCCTTTCGCGTTAATATCGGCGGCGGCTACAACGGCAGCAACGCACTGGCGGCGATCGCGGTCTGCAGACAGCTTGGCGTGCCGATCGAAACGATCCGCGAGGGTCTTGCGCATGTCAAGGTCGCCGGACGCATGGAAACCTATACGCTCGACCGCAATGTGGACGTGATCGTGGACTGCGCACATAACAAGATGAGCTATGAAGCGCTGTTCGACTATGTACATCACCATTATCCGCAGCGCAAGGTCGGCTTCGTGTTCGGCTGTGTCGGCGGCAAGGCCTTTAACCGCAGACAGGAGGCAGGAGAGATCGCCGATGCCAACGCAGACTTTATCATCATCACCGAGCGCGATCCCGGCAAGGAGGATGTGCAGAAAATCTGTGAAGAGATTCTCGCGCACGTCGCGCACAAGGAAAAGGCGCAGATCATCACCGACCGCGACGCGGCCGTCCGCACCGCACTGGATAAGGCGGAAGCACTGGGTGACTGCGTGCTGATTCTGGCGGGCTGCGGCTCCGACGCCTATGTCAAACGCGGCACCCGTTTAGTGGAATTCGCGACCGACGGCGAACGCGTACAGCAGTATCTGGAAGCACATCGTTAAGCGGAAGCATCTGCGCGGTCGCTCTGCGCCGAAGCATGCAAGGAACTCCACAGAGGAACACTTGCAAAAGTTCAAACAGGTCAACCCGAAGGAGAGTATCCACATGCTGCAGCTTTACTTACAACTTTTGAATACCTGTTCCGAACAGGAAAAATTCAAGCAATTATATGAAACCTACCATAGACTCATGCACTGGGAAGCGCTGCGCGTTTTGCAGGATCGGCAACTGGCGGAGGACGCCGTGCAGGAGTCTTTTTTGCGTATGATCAAAAATTTTCACAAAATCGGAGAAATTTCTTGTCCCCAAACGAAACGTTTCGTGGTTATTATCGTTAGGAACGCCGCGCGGAATCTGCTCGCAAAGGAGAGCAGGCTGCGCAGCCTGCAGGACTTTGGCATGTCCGGCAGTGCTGACGATGAGACAGAACAGCCAGCGTCCATGTGGGAAAATCTCTCCTCCGGTTTCGACGAAACGCCGGACGCGGTATTACATAAGGAAATCCTACAGACCGCGCAAAGCCTGCCGGACTGGGCGGCAGACGTATTGCTGCTGTCCGCGGTCTACGGCTGCAGCACGCGCGAACTGGCAAGTGTGCTCGGCATCACGGTCGAGGCAGCTAAAAAGCGGCTGCAGCGCGCCAGAGTGCTGTTCCGAAACAAAATGAAAGAGGGTGAACCGCGATGACAGAAGCAGAATTTCAGAGGGTCTTAAAAGAAGCGCTGGAAGAACGCTATGCCGATATTCCGGATCCGGATGAACTGGAATACGACTATACCTTTTCACCGCGATTCGAGCGCAGGATGAAACGCATGATCCGGAACTTTGACCGGATTCGAAGCAAGGCACAAAGGGAAGCTGCGCGCACAGAGGCGGCGCAGCAAAATAGACGGGAAATCGGTCGTTTGGATTCCGAACGCAGCATGCAGTATGTGACCTTTGGCAGATATACGATGCGCCGTGCTGTCGCTATAGCGCTGGTAGCCACCCTGATTCTGGCACTGGCGGCCTGCGCGATCCGCTTCGCGATCATCTGGCACGAAACCAACAACGAGAAGCAGGGAACATTGGACGTGACCTTCGAGCTTGAGGACCCGGCGGACGCAGCAGAAGCCTTTGTGTTCAAAGAACCGACCGTGCCGGAGGGATATGTGCGTACTAGAGATTATCAGGAAGGAAATATTTGTGAAATTGAATATTTAGATGCTGCAAATGATGCAATCATACTTTACCATCAATCGAAAGTTTCAGAAAACATGAACATCAGTATTGATAATGAGAAAGACAGTTTTTCTGAAATAAAAGTTAACGGGTATACAGGTTATTCTGTTGAAGAAACCGATTATTCTTATATCATTTGGTCTGATGGAATATCCGTATACTCTATTTCAAGTAATAGATCACTTGCAGAGCTGTTTGGTATTGCAGAGAGTATTAAATAAAATGTATTAAAAAAAATAAAAAAATAATTTTGATTTTCTTGTCCCCAAATCACCTTTTCGATGGTTATTATACGTAGAAGCAAAAGCTTCTGAGAAATAACAGAGAGGAGGTGAGAATATGAAAAGAACGATTACTGTATTGCTAGTCGCTTGTGTATTGCTTTTTAGCAGCCTTACTGTTGCGTCAGCATCTATGTTTGATGTAATCGCGCCGATGGCTGATAATTATTCCAATATAAATGTGAATTTGGATATAGCGTCTGGAAAAGCAGAGGTTTCAGCAACCTTGTATGGAAGAATCGGAGTGACCACAAAAGCGACCATACATCTTTACTTACAGCAATACAAAGATGGTAAATGGGAGGACTATGATGACTGGTTAAAGTCAGAAAATGCAACTAGCTGTGCATTATCTAAAACGATAAGTATACCAAAAGGCTATACCTATCGCGCCAAAGCCTCCTACTACGCATACGCAGGAAGCAAAAGCGAACATGTGACCAAGTATAGCAGTGAAGTGAAGTATTAGTTGTAGTATTTAGAAAAGAAAGGAACAAGAAAATGATGAAAAAAGTACTAAGTTTCGTTTTGACCGTTGTGATGGTAATGTCTATGTCCGTTACCGCAAACAGATAGCGCAATTACGCCAATGGCTTCCTACAGCTTTTCACCGACGAAAAAAACACTAGCTTATGCACC
>URWB01000118.1 GCA_900551415.1 uncultured Eubacteriales bacterium | reverse complement strand
GCGGAACCGGTGCAAAAGACAAAAACTCCTATCGACGTGCGCGAGGGCGTTGCCATCATGCACAAGGAAGGCGTGGATGTTTCCATTACCGGCAATTCCACGAACCCGACCCGTTTCCAGCATCCGGTCGCAGGCACATACAAAAAGGAATGTATCGAACAGGGCAAGAAATATTTCTCTGTGGCCAGCGGCGGCGGTACAGGCAGAACGCTGCATCCGGATAACATGGCGGCAGGACCTGCTTCCTACGGCATGACCGATACCATGGGCCGCATGCACTCCGACGCGCAGTTCGCGGGCTCATCCTCCGTACCGGCACACGTCGCCATGATGGGTTATGTCGGCATGGGCAACAACCCGATGGTCGGCGCGACCGTCGCGGTGGCAGTCGCGATCGAAGAAGCGATGAAATAAGCGGCTTTGCCGCATTCCTGCTGCAAAAGTCCAACTTGCGTCAGAATACAATCAGACCCATCCTTATGCGTAAAACGCGCAGGATGGGTCTTTTGCGTGAGAACCTTGTGCGAAAAAACGCAAACAGGGCACCGAAGCTGCCGCGCGCGCATAGTCTGATCATGGGCAAAATATCGATGCGCAGGGAATCCTAAGACTTCGTATTTTCGTCCAAAATCAGGGAAAGGGGCGTTACGATGGCAAGGATCAAAGTTTCCGGCACCAACCTGACGAAGCATTTTACCTTTGCGGAGTATGCCAAAAATCAGACCGGAACGGTCAAGCTGGCGGCGGCCGCTATGCTGCAGGCACAGTGCATGGAGGAATTCCGGCAGTGGCTCGCAAAACCGATGACGATCAATTCGTGGTTCCGCACCGCGGCCTATAACAAAAAAATCGGAGGGAACGCGAAGTCCTCTCATCTGCGCGGCTGCGCGGCGGATTGGAGCAATCCGGGCGTCAGCGCAAAAGATTTTATCCGTTACGCGAAAAAATGGAAGGAGATCTGCGAGACGCATGGCATTGTCGGAGAAGCAGGACTCTATACGTGGGGCATCCATCTCGGCAGCAGCATCTCATACTCCAAGGTGTTTTATCATTGGGACATGCGATCCGGCAGGCAAAAGAATCAGCCCTTTTCGATTTAGAGGGGGATTCAGATGAAAATAAACTGGAAAGTAAGAATGAAGAACAAAACCTGGCTGCTGGCGTTCCTGGGGACGGTCGCGGCATTTGTCTACCAGATCCTCGGTCTTGCGGATATCGTACCGGCGATCGGTGAGGACCTGACGGTTCAGCTGATCGGCATCGCTGTGAATCTGCTCGTTACGCTGGGAATCGTGCAGGATCCGACGACCGCAGGTGTGTCCGACAGCGCGCAGGCGTTGGAATATACTTGTCCTGCGGATAATTGCAGGATGCATAAACATGCTTGAATTGCCGGGCTGATCACCCGGCTTTTTGCTTCAGCGAAGAAGCGAATCTTCCACAGCGTCTGCCGGTTCGGAAGCTGCGCCCATCGGGGCAGGAATTCCTTCTGTCCGGTCGGAAATCGACACAGGCGCGGTGTCTCCGATGCCGCTTTCGGAGATCAGGATGCCGGCGAGAATGCAGAGCCCGCCGAGCCAGCCGCCCGCGCCGAGGGTTTCATGCAGAATCAGCACCGAGGCGAGGGCGCCGGTTGCGGGCTCCAGCGTCAGGATCAGACCGACGCGCTGGGCGCTGACATGCTGCTGTGCGGAGGTCTGCAGGATAAAGCAGAGTGCAGAGCAGACCAGACCGAGGATGATCAGTGTGATCAGCTCTTTCATCGTCAAGGAGGACGGGATCGGCTCTTTGGCGATGAACATCCCGATCGTGCCGAGCAGGGCGATGACCGCGAGTTCCACGATGGTCAGGGCATAGACGTCATGATTCTTGGCGAGCTTTTCAATCGCGATGACCTGCCCGGCACCAAAAAAAGCAGCACACAGACAGATGGCGTCACCGAGATTGAAGCCGAATTCCGCGCCGCCCGTCATTGAGATCAGATAGATACCGACGACACAGAGCAGCACGCAGAAACAGGATTTTTTGGAGAGCCGAACGCGAAAAAGAATGAAATTGATGATCGGCACGCAGATAACGCCGAGGGTTGAGAAAAAGGCGGTGCGCGCGGCGGTCGTGTACTTGATGCCGAGCGTTGCGCAGACATAGCAGCAGAACATCAGCAGACCGATGCCGAAGGCAGCCTTGAGCAGCTGCGGCGTGATGCAGCGCAGATGCCTCCAAAAGACCAGCGCCAGGGCAGCGGCAGCAATCGCAAAGCGGATCGACTGAATATACAGCGTCGGCAGCGCATCCGTATAGCGAAGTCCCAAAAATCCGAAACCCCAACAGATACCGACGATGACGAGCCCTAAGATGGCAAACCGTTCTTCTCTGCTTTTTTTCTGCTTTTGCATTTGAAACACCTTCCTCTTTTTCTTTTTTTTCAGCGTATCACATCGTTAGAAAAAAGACAAGATACAATTCCGAATCTCCGGAAGAGAATTTACAAAAATTTAACGTTTTCTTTGCGCGTTCCGGGTGTAAAATAAGATGGAAAAGCGGCATGATAAGGACGGTGGCGTGGACCGGCAGCAGCCGGGCAGAAGCGCGATACCGAAGCATGCGGTTGAGAAATATACGAAAGAAAGAAAACAGTGAAAAAGGAAAGAGAAAAAGAAGAAGGGAGGCATGTTTATGGAACAATTAAGAGCGAAAAAAGGTTATATCTGTGATATGGATGGTGTCATCTACTGGGGCGGCAGATTGCTGCCCGGCGTCAAGGAGTTCGTGGATTGGCTGCAGAGCGAGGGGAAGCAGTTCCTGTTTCTGACCAACAACAGCGGACAGACGCCGCTGGAGCTGAAGCTGAAGCTGCAGGCGATGGGACTGGACATCGATGAGAGCCATTTTTACACGAGCGCGATGGCGACGGCAAAATTCGTCAGTGAGCAGACGCATCACTGCAGCGCCTATGTCATCGGGGAACCGGGATTAGTCGGCGCGCTTTATCAGTGCGGCGTGGCAATCACAGATAAGGATCCGGATTATGTAATCGTGGGCGAAAGCCAGAGCTATAACTACGAAACGATTTGCAAAGCGGTGACCTTGGTCCGCAATGGCGCGAAGCTCATCGGCACGAACTTTGACATGACCGGACCGTCAAACCGCGGGATCATTCCGGCCTGCAGAGCGCTGATCTCGCCGATCGAGATGGCAACCGGCAAGCAGGCATATTTTGTCGGCAAGCCAAATCCGCTGATGATGCGGACCGGTCTGAAAATGCTCGGCGTACACTCAGAGGAAGCCGCGATGATCGGCGATCGTATGGATACGGATATCGTGGGCGGCGTGGAAAGCGGATTGGACCCGATTTTGGTGCTCTCCGGCGTTACAAGCAGGGAGGAAGTCGATCTTTTCCCGTACAGACCGCGTCTAATCCTAAACGGTGTCGGCGATATTCCGGGCTGATGCGCGAGAGGGCATCGGCCCGATGCTGACGAAGCAAAAAAAAGCGCGTCATAAAACCTGCGAAGGGGAAAAGTGCTTGTACCGCGGCACTTATTTTTTTTGCGATTTTCTCAGGAAACCACGAAAACATGCTCCTTCACACAGCCCTCACAGCTTCCTCACGAAGCAAAAACTTGCAAAGAGGCCGGCAGGGTGGTATACTATAAAAGTATGAACAGAAAAACAAAACGAAATGAGAGAATAATACGGAGGCGAAACATATGAAAAAAAGCCTATCGCTTTTATTGGTGCTCGCGCTGATTCTCGGCATCTTCGCGTTGGTTGGCTGCGCGGGAGACGACGAGGAAAACGCGGACGCGGTATCCGTTGCAGTCATTGTGTCCGGGTCTTTCGGTGATTTGTCCTTTAATGATTCCGCGAAGACGGGCGGAGAGGCAATGGAGCGGAATTTGAACTTAGATGTAGAATATATTGAATGTAAGGGAGAAAATTACAAGCAGCAGCTGATGAAGGCTGCGGAAACGTTTGATGTTGTCATTCCGGTCGGTTGGGAATTCTATGAGATTACCGAGGCGGCGAAGGAATGTCCGGATACGAAATTTATCTGGCCGGACAATGTCGTGGACGGCGTAGAAACGTATCCGAATCTGCTGTGCATTACTTACGCGCAGAATGAGGGCTCCTTCCTCGCAGGCTATGTGGCTTCAAAGATGTCAGCGACCGGCGTCATCGGCGCGGTGGCAGGGGATGAATCCGCGACCATCGCGGACTTCCTGGTAGGTTATGAGCAGGGCGCGGCTTACGCGGATTCCAGCGTCAAGGTCGAGACCGCGTATGCCAATACCTTTGAGGATGAGGAAGCCGGCAAGACATGCGCGAAGAGCTTGGAAGCCAAGAACGCGGATATCGTGTTCCAGGTGGCCGGCAGAGCCGGAAACGGTGTCTTTCAGGCGGCCAAGGAGGACGGCTTCTACGCGATCGGGGTGGATCAGGACCAGAAACTTACCGCAAAGCAGTATGATGATGTCATCCTCTGCTCCGTTGTCAAGGAGGTCGGCAAGTCCCTCTATGATGTTGTCAAGGCTTATGTGAAGAATGATACATGGGAGGGCGGACGAATCTGGAAAGCGGATATGGCGACCGGATATATCACGCTTGCCTATGGAGACGAAAATTCCGCGCAGCTGATCAGCGAAGATTTGAAGGAAGAACTGCAAACGATCACCCAAAAAATTACAGCCGGTGAGATTGAGGTAGAGACAGCGCTGGGTTAACCGCCGGAGCGCTTTTGCCCTGCGGCAAAAACACGCAGGTACGCAAAACAAAAAGAAAATCATAAAAAACGAAGGGGAAGACGAAATGAAAAAAACAACAACGCGCCTTTTGGCACTGAGCCTGTGTCTGGCTCTGACGGTTCTGACCGGATGCGGAAGCAGCAAGAATCAGTTTAAACCGCCGGAAAATCCATATGACAGCTTAAACTTGTCCGAATATGTCACACTGCCGGATTACAATACCTACAAGACGAAGGCACTGGATGTTACGGTGACGGATGAACAGATTGAAGCGGAGATTGAATCCAGACTCGAGGCTGCCGCGACCACGGAGAAGGTAACCGAAGGCAGCGTAGAAAAGGGCGATAAGGTAGAGATTTCTTATCATGGTACGCTGGAGGACGGCACGACCGAGGACGGCATGAACAGCGATTCTTACACTTTGACGCTCGGTGAGGCAAACATGATCGACGGCTTCCAGGAAGCTATCTACGGTGCGAAGATCGGTGAAACTATTACTGCGGATCTGAAGTTTCCGGATCCGTACGAGATGAACAAAGAGCTTTCCGGTAAGAAAGTCACCTTTGAGATCAAGGTACTCAGCAAGGAAGTGACTGTGCCGGCTGCGCTGGATGAAGAATTCGTCAAAGCAAACAGCGAGGCCAAGACGGTCGACGAATTCAGAACGTTGGTTGCGGAAGAACTCAAGACCGAGGCGGAGGACAGCCAGCGCGCGGATTATGAGAACGAAATTTTCAATCAGATCGTAGAGGAATCGGAAATTATCAAATATCCTGAGGAACAGGTACAGGCCGAGATGGACAAGCTGGATGAACAGTACAAGAATCTTGCGTCTCAGAACGGCATGGAATGGGAAGATGTGCTTGAGAACAGCCTGAAGCTGACGCAGGAGGAATACGAGAAAGAACTCAGGGTTTACGGCGAACTGATGACCAAGTACAAACTGGTTACCTACGCGCTTGCCAAGGCCGAAAAGATCGAATTCCCGCTTGATGAATATAACGAAATCCTGACCAATATGATGACCTACTTCGGTATCGAGACTGTGGAGGATTTCGAATCTCAGTACAGCATGAGTCCGCAGGAATACGGAGAAACCATGTATAACAGCTATGGCTTGTGCATGTCTCTGACCTTGCAGAAGACCATGGACGCTGTTTACGAAAAGCTTGACAAAGAGTAGGTACGGGGCGCGATAGGCGCGCGTGAACGGGGAGCAATGTACAAGATTCTGATTGTTGAGGACGATAAAACAATCGCGAACGCTGTCAAAAAGCACGTCGAAACCTGGGGCTATCAGGCGTACGCGACGCAGAACTTTCAAAACGTGATGGAGGATTTCGCGCGAGAACATCCGCAGCTGGTGATTTTGGATATTACCCTGCCGTTTTACAATGGTTATCACTGGTGCAGCGAAATCCGCAAGGTGTCCAAGGTTCCGATTTTGTTTCTTTCGTCAGCGGCGGATAACATGAATATCATTATGGCGATGCAGATGGGCGGCGACGATTTCGTCGCCAAGCCCTTTGATCTTACCGTACTGACCGCAAAAATACAGGCATTGCTCAGGCGAAGCTACGACTTCGCGGGACAGACGCGGATTATGGAGCATTGCGGTGTCATTCTGAACCTGGCGGATGCGACCCTGCTGTATGAGGGGGAAACGCTGGAGCTTTCCAAAAACGAATATCGCATTATTCTGACGCTGCTTGAACGCACAGGCAGCGTGGTCAGCCGCGAGACACTGATGGAAAAACTCTGGGCGACGGACAGCTTTGTCGATGAGAATACGCTGACCGTCAATGTTGCCAGACTGCGCAAGCGGCTGGCGGGAATCGGGCTTTCCGACTTTATCGAGACCAGGAAGGGTCTGGGGTACATGATCAAATGAAAATGATGTTTCAGTATTTGCGCTCCCACCGCAAGAGCGTCGCGCTTTTTTCAGTCTGCGCGGCCATTTTAACCGTGTTGTATATCCTGTTTGATGTGAATATAAGGCTCATCGCGTACGGATGGCTTGTCTG
>URWB01000117.1 GCA_900551415.1 uncultured Eubacteriales bacterium | reverse complement strand
AAAGTGCGCATAACGAAATCAGAGATTTCTATGCACACATGGCGCTCACCCATGAGCGCCGCTTCGCAGGATGCTTTTGCCTTGATTCCGGAAACATCGCAAGCGATATTTCCTACATAAGTAAAAGAAAGACGCGCGGGAAGCCTTCAGGCTTTTTCTCACGCGTCTTTCCGTCTATGCCGTTCAGTATTTTTGCATTTGTGCATGAAAGAGCAGACTGCCGTTAAAGCTGCGCTTCGGCTTCTTCCTTGGCCTTTTGGATTTTTTTGAGCTGACGGCTAAAAATCATGTCGGAGACGAAGTCCGCGAGCCCGCTGACAAAGAGACCGAGGCCGAGCATGAAGAACAGTACCTTCGCGGTCGAGAACGGATTCATCATGACTAAAACGCCGAACAGCGTGATGAGAACGGAGATAATCAGCACACCTTTAGAGGTATCATAGCCGAATTTTTTGAAGTTGATGACATTCTGCATGCCTTCCAGACCTTTGTAGGTGATCATAAATCCGAGGATGAACGGGATCAGCGCGATGATGATCGTCCCCTTGAGCCAAAGGAAAATTCCGAAGATGACCAGACTGATGCCGGCCGCGAAGCCGTTGGTGTCATTCATGATGCGGCTTTCTACCTTGGTGATGCTGTAGCTGACGAGTTTCAGCACGCCGAAGACGATGACGCATACAGCCAAAATGGTGCAGATAACATTTTCTACCTGCCGCGGCCAAAGCATGAGCGCGAGACCGAACAAGATATACATAAACGAAGTAACGAATTTCATCATACCGGATTCTTTCATAATATTGTGTCCTTTCTTCAAATAGATCTTTGCAAACAGCGTGTGCCTTTGTCAACGGAAGGTACTGATACCGGAAGTTCTGAGTCCCTTCTCCGCGCGCCGTTTCGCTTTCGCGCTCGCTTTGTGGCACATCCCGAGAAGCCTCGCGCTTTTGGCGCATGTTCTGCTGCGCCTTCACAGCCGGCTCGCGGATTACGGATCGCCGATTGCCGATCACTAAGAACTTTGGGTACTGTTTTTTAGCAGCGATGCCGTCGTTGTTTGTCCGGCAATTGCTGTACAAAAACATTATACTATAACCGAAAAAAAATGCAATGCGTAATGCGAGAGGCAGCGCGGTAAGCTGCTGCGGATTTTTTGCCGCAATCAGCAGGCGGAGAAAAACGATCCGCCGGCATAGGGAGATCGTCGCTTGCAGGCAGCCGCGCGATTTGATATAATGTCCTTGTCACAGCGAGGCCGAGCCGTAAGGCGAGAGCAAAGTCTTTTTGCGGTTGGGACAACGTTCATGTAACAGTTACGGAGGTTACAAGCTTACTATGGAACAAACCACAATGTTTGACAACAAAGCAGAGCAGCCGCTGGCGTCCAGGCTCAGACCGGAACGCTTGGAGGAATTTGTCGGGCAGAAGCATCTGATCGGCGAAGGCAAAGTGCTGCGCAGATTGATAGAGAGTGACCATATCTCATCCATGATTTTTTGGGGACCGCCGGGTGTCGGCAAGACAACCCTGGCGCGCATCATCGCGAACCGAACGAAAGCGACGTTTATCGATTTTTCGGCGGTAACCAGCGGCATCAAGGAAATCAAGACCGTTATGCAGCGCGCGGAGAACAATCGCCGTTTCGGAGAAAAAACCATCGTTTTTGTTGATGAAATCCATCGATTCAACAAGGCACAGCAGGACGCTTTTTTACCGTTCGTGGAAAAAGGCAGCATCATTCTCATCGGTGCAACCACCGAGAATCCTTCCTTTGAGGTCAACGGCGCGCTTCTTTCTCGTTGCAAGGTGTTCGTGCTGCAGGGTCTTAAGACCGAGGATCTGGTCGAGCTTTTGGACAGAGCGCTGACCGATGCGCGAGGCTTCGGCGGACAGAACATTCGCATGGAAGGCGAAGCCCTGACGATGATCGCAAACTTTGCCAACGGCGACGCGCGCATGGCGCTTTCGACGCTCGAGATGGCGGTACTGAACGGCGATCTTGTGCAGGAGAACGGGCAGGAAGTGACGGTCGTGACGCCGGAGACCTTGGAACAGTGTACTTCTAAAAAATCATTATTATACGATAAGAAAGGTGAAGAACATTACAATCTGATCTCGGCGCTCCACAAATCCATGCGCAATTCTGACCCGGACGCCGCGGTTTATTGGCTGGCGCGCATGCTGGAAGCAGGTGAAGATCCGCTGTATGTGGCGCGGCGTGTGGTGCGCTTTGCCAGTGAAGACATCGGACTGGCAGATCCGCGGGCATTGGAGATCGCGGTCGCGGCATATCAGGCTTGTCACTTTATCGGGATGCCGGAGTGTTCGGTGAATTTGACGCAAGCGGTGACCTATATGGCGATGGTACCAAAGTCGAATGCCATGGAAGTCGCGTATTACGCGGCACGGCAGGACGCGCTTGCGCAGCTGGCTGAGCCGGTACCGTTGGTGATTCGCAACGCGCCGACCAAGCTGATGAAAGACTTAAACTACGGCAAGGGTTATCAATACGCACACGATACCAAGGAAAAAATCACCGCTATGCAGTGTCTGCCGGATTCCCTCGCAGATCGTGAGTATTATCAGCCGACGGATCAAGGCCTGGAGGCGCGTTTCAAAGAACGCCTCGCACAAATCAAGGAATGGAAGCGCAAACATCGCGAAACTCCATAAGAGGCAAGAGCAGTACAGTTGGGGATACAAAAACTGATTACGATGCGGCAGCTTCGGAATCAAGATAAAGGCAGCCGGCGGCGCTGCGTGCGCCGGATCTATGCGCGCTTTTGCCTTGTCAGTAAAAACTGTGTAAGAAATCTTCTTTGAGAAGGACTTCTTATGCAGTTTTTTTATGATTCCGGAAATATCACTTACGATGTTTCCGGACTCTTTTGTCAGTGTTTGCGAATCTTCCTTCAGGCTTTTTTCTCCGCGCGCCGCTTTTTGGCCTAAAATGTGCCCAAAGATGTAACGCGTCAGACTTGACTGCGGATGACACAGGAGGAAGAAAGCGCAAAATGACTTAGTCTTGTTGTAAGCAATAAAAAAATTATGAAATATCATGCTAGAAAACAAAACGAGAGGATGAATACAGGAAAAATTATCCATTCACACAACAAAACCAGATAAGGGAGCGTTGAAGAGGTCGAAGCATTACATCTTTTTGCTCTTAACCTACGGAAATGGGAACTTTGACTTGTTTTGTCCTTGTCAGGGAGAGAAAACGCGCGAATTGAAAAAGAAGGGCGCTGCGTATCGCCCTGCGAACTGCTGCGCTGGGGCTTTCGCCGCCTTCTCTGCCATACTCGCGTCCGCCGCGAGCTTCCGCGCGGGTTCTTGATCCGGCGCCGGTTCGAACGCCGCCTTCTTGCAGCCTGCTTTGCTGAAACAGGTACGAAAAAAAATCCTGTCACTGGCGTATTTCGACAGGAATCGCGGGTTATGTGCGTTATGATAAGCAGGTGAGGTTGAGATGATGGTGATTTATGGGGAATATCTGTTTTTGGAAAATTTTATAACGGGGATGCTGCTCTTGATTTTGACTGCAAAACTTTTGGGCGAAAAAATACGAAGGTGGAGACTCGCGGCAGCAGCGAGTCTATGCGGCGCTGGCGGTTTTTTAGTGTTTGTGCCGACAATCGGTACTGCCGGCACTGCTCCGCCCGGCGAGGCCGCTGTCTCAGTGCCGGAAGCAGCGGCCTCAGGCACAGGCGCTGCCGCGCCTTGGCTGCCTGTGCTCGAAAATTCTGAAGCTGGCAGCCTGATTTTAGCATTGCTGCCGACAGTCAGCGGCGTCGCAATCAGAATTCTTATGGCGCTGTTGATTCCCTGCCTTGCCTTCGGAGCGGAGAATCTGAGAATCCTAATAAAAAAAGGTGTTATTTTTTTAGCGCTTACGTTATTGTCGGGCGGTGCCGTCATGGCATTTCTTTTGTGGCAGCAGATTCCGGCCATCAGCGGCAACGGCAGTATTTACATAGAGGCGGCGACCTATCTGCAGCTTTTATGCTGGGGAGTGATTGCCTTTGGATTGGTATGGTGGTTTGTCAGACTAGTGCGCCTGCTGCGGCTTTCGCGGTGGACAGAAGGTGAACTGCAAGTACAGATGCAGCAGGACGGGCCGCTTCATATTCTGCACGCGGCCATCGATACCGGGAACTGCTTGCGGGAACCTATCAGCGGAAGTCCGGTGATTTTGCTCGACCGCAAAGCTAAGCAGAAAATGGGGATCAAAACTTCCATCGCTGCGTCGCAGTACGCAAATCGATTTACAGCTGTTCCCTATCGAGCAATCGGTACGACGCTGGGTATGCTGGAGGGCTTGCGCGCAGATGAGATAACATTCCAAAATCGAACTTTGCGCGCAAGCGTGCTGGCCTTTTATGACGGAGATTTTGGCGATGTCGAGGCACTGGTAAACAGAGAGGTGATACATGATGAAATTCTTCAGACGCATACTGTGGGGATGTGAGTCTCCCACGCGTACATTCGTGTGCAGAGAAGAGGCTGCCGCAAAAAAGCTTGCAGCAGGCGGGAGCATAGCAAAGAAGGCAGAGCGTGAACCGGAGGCGGATCAAGAACCCGCGCGGGAAGACGCGACGGACAGGAGTGCGGCAAAGAAGGCAGAGAACAACCCCGAGGCGGATCAAGACGTGGCAGATGAAACACAAAAAAGCGCGCGGAAATTTTCACAGAAGCTGTGTGAAATTCGAGAGAGAGTGAGGCTGCTTGTAAATTTAAGCGAAATCCGAGGCGTGTTGAAGCTGCGCATGGATTTACGCGAAATTCGAGAGAGAGTGTGGCTGCGCGGAATGCTGCGCAAAGCCAAAGGGATCTACTATATCGGCGGCAGCGATGTGCTGCCGGAACCGCTGGACAGCGAAGAGGAACGCAGATGTCTCGCAGCTTACGCGGCGGGCAGCGACGAGGCGCGGAGCATGCTGATTGAACACAATCTAAGGCTGGTCGTGTATATTGCCAAAAAATTTGAGAACTCGGGCGTCAATGTCGAGGATCTGATTTCAATCGGAACCATCGGCTTGATTAAAGCGGTCAATACCTTTAAGACCGACAAGAACATCAAGCTCGCCACCTACGCCTCACGCTGTATCGAAAACGAAATTTTGATGTATTTACGGCGCAGCACAAAACTTAAGAGCGAGGTAAGTCTCGATGAGCCGCTGAATGTGGACTGGGACGGCAACGAGCTGCTGCTCAGCGATATTTTGGGAACCGAGCATGATACCGTTTCCCAGCATTTGGAGGAGGAAGTCAACCGCAGCCTTTTGTACAGCGCGATGGCAAAACTCACGCCGCGTGAACGGGAGCTGATGGAGATGCGTTTCGGCCTCAAAAATGGTAAGGAAATGACCCAAAAGGAGGTCGCCGACAAGCTGGGAATTTCACAATCCTATATTTCGAGGCTCGAAAAACGCATCATCACAAGGCTGCAGCGGGAAATGCGCAAACTCGGGTGAGGAAAGCCGATAATTGGCAGGTATGAACGACTGCACCATAGTACATAACAATCTTATACATTACATATGCAGGACAGACCTCGTACGCGGTATGCATATCGTGTGCAGGGCCTTCTTGCATCAAATTGCGAATGAGGATCGGTGTGACAATGGTGAACAAAGTGGAAATCTGCGGTGTGAATACCGCGAAACTGCCGCTCTACAAAGAAGCGGAAATGATGCAGATGATCGAAAAAATTCAGGCGGGAGATAAGCAGGCGCGCGACGAGTTTATTCAAGGCAATCTCAGATTGGTACTCAGCGTGATCCAGAGATTTTCCAACCGCGGAGAAAACCCGGATGATCTGTTTCAGGTTGGCTGTATCGGACTGATCAAGGCCCTCGACAATTTTGATTTGAGTCATGGCGTGAAGTTTTCGACTTACGCGGTACCGATGATCATCGGCGAGATTCGCCGCTATCTCAGAGACAACAATACGATTCGGGTTTCCCGCTCCATGCGGGATCTGGCGTACAAAGCATTGCAGACCAAGGAACAGCTTTCCGGCAGCCTGCAGAGAGAACCGAGCGTGGAGGAAATCGCGAAAGCTATGGATATCGACCGTGAGGACATCGTGCTGGCGCTGGAGTCGATTCAGGAGCCGGTTTCCCTGTTTGAACCGGTCTATCATGATGACGGCGACGCGCTGTATGTCATGGATCAGGTGCAGGACACCAAAAACACCGACGTGAACTGGATTGAGAACCTTTCTCTGTCGGAAGCCATGAAAAAACTGACGCCGCGCGAGCGTCACATTCTGAACATGCGCTTCTTTGAGGGCAAGACCCAGATGGAAGTTGCCAAAGAAATCTCCATCAGCCAGGCACAGGTCAGCCGCCTCGAAAAAAACGCGCTCAAATATATGCGAAAATATGTGTGATTGAGAACACTTCCATTGAAATCTTGTCGGAAACATGGTAACATAGGAATACACGCAATTTGTTATCAAATTCCGCGCGCCGTGGACAAGCCGACACGCGACAGCGAGCGGCAGAACGCCGCGCGGGTTAACCTGACAGGAGGATATCATGATTTATACAAAAGAAGTGGAGCAGATGTGTCCGGTCAATAAGGGCGCTTATCATGGGCCGGCTCCGATCCCGCAGGAGGGAAAGTGGACACAGGTCAAGGAGATCAAGGACATTTCGGGACTGACGCACGGCATCGGCTGGTGCGCGCCGCAGCAGGGCGCCTGTAAGCTGACACTGAACGTCAAGGACGGCATCATCGAAGAAGCTCTGGTGGAGACGATCGGCTGCTCCGGCATGACG
>URWB01000116.1 GCA_900551415.1 uncultured Eubacteriales bacterium | reverse complement strand
TCGAGACTGGACGGCTACGACGCCGGCGTAAAAGACGGCGAGAAATCCGGTTTCACCAAAGGCGAGAAATCCGGTTTCACCAAAGGCGAGAAATCCGGTGAGCGCAAGGCGGCACTTGACATCGCGCTGAATTTCAAAAAAGCAGGCGTTGCACTTGAAACGATTGCTGCGAATACAGGATTATCTCTTGCAGAGATTGAATCATTGTAAGATGCCTTCAGTTGACAAAGGCCTACTGGATGTAAGCCTGAGGCGAGAACGTCGTAGATGGTGAAATTGCAAGCCGTCCAGGCGTGTGTGCTCTTGTCAACTGAATGTAGCAGCCAATGCATGCAAAAACGCGGAAATCCTGCGAGAAACGATAGCAACCAACCCCGGACTATCGCTTGCTGAAATGAAAAATCTTTAGATGAAAAAAATATATGACAAAAAACGGCATGCGCATGTCGTTTTTTTTGTCATGGCAGGAGTGCGCCTTACGCGCCTGTTTCTCTGACAGCCACGTAGCTTTCCAAATGCATTTTTTCGTTTTCGCAGTGAAAGCTGAAACCGATGTTGTTTCCGGAGGAGGTTGTAAATCCACAGTCCCGGCGTTTGATGATCGTGAAGCCGGAGGCTTTCATCTGCGTGAGGAAAAAGGCGAGAGAAAAGTTTTTTGGTGAGCATTCCGGATACTCGGACAGTAGCTTTTGCATAGAGCGTTTCCCATTCTCAAACCAAAAATAAGTTCCGACGCATTTCGCGTCCGGAGCGAGATAAGGCACTAAATGCGGCATCAAAAAATCGTCTTTGTAGAACTGATGCTCGTTGATCGCGAAGAAGTCCAGATTCAGGTCAACAATGCCCTTGCGCAGCGGATAATCCTTGGAACTGTCGCATAGATAAAGGATGGGAAGCTTGCAGCCGTCCCTTTCAAGCAGATCTTTGAACATGCGCAGGGTTTCAGGAAATTTATCCACGACGATGTATTTTCCGTCCGGACTCATGCCGCGATGATGATTGTGCAGATAAAACCACGCGTTGACATAGGTTTCCATCACGACCTTTCCCGTAAGATCCATATGCAGCAGCGCTTCATCCATAAAGTTATAGGCGCGCTGAAAAAGGGAAATCAACGAATCCGGCAAGTCCTTATAGACTTTGCGTTCGACATCGGGAATATCTTTTTCGCCGTGATATCCATGCGGCGTGATCAAAATGCCGTCCTCGACCCGGGCCGAATAGCCGCAGTCACAGGAGAGTTTGCCCGCGTAAACGAACTCCATGTCCATGTGGACATCCATGATCTGCAGGGGCTTTTGGCAGTGCGGACAGCAAAGCAGACCGAGCATGGAAAGCGGCAGACCGCTTCGTTTGACCTTGCCGGCGCTCTCCTTTGATAAAGCGTCGATCCGCTCGTCCAACACACTTACGATTTTTTGATAGTCCTGTATTTTACGCGCGATTTCGGAACGCTTCGCCTGATAGATCTCGCGCAGCGCGACGCGATCTTCGGGATTTTCCACGCCGGATATCCGATGCAGAGAAAGAATCCGGTGGATTTCCTTCAGCGAATAGTCCATGGACTTTAGGGAGAGGATCATTTCCAGGTCGGAAAGGGTTTCGGCGTTAAATACATATTGGGTGTTCTGCTTTGGCGGCACCAGCAGGCCGGAATTGATATAGAAGTACAGCTGATCCTTGGAAACAGCGTATTTGCGGGATACTTCGCCGATTTTCATTGGTCAAACCTCCTTTGTGCAACCGAGGCAAAAGCGCGTATCGAAAGCAGAGCTTTCCACGCGAGATGCATGCATGCGCGCCTTGTGAAGCTCCTATATTATAGCAAAAACATTGAGTAAACTCAATGTTTTTGTTTTCATCGCGGGGATTTCGCGCTTGACATGGAGTTTTCCCCATGTATTAAACTTAGTGTAATGTAACACTTTAAAGCGATGAAAGGAGCTGGACGAAATGATGCAATATCTAAAAAAAGCGAAAGAACGAACTGCGGAGGATCATCGCAAGCTGCGCCAAACCGTGTCGGAGATCATAGAGAACGTATGCGAGAGCGGAGACCGCGCGCTTCACGAATACAGCCGCCGTTTTGACGCGTCAGACCGCGCATCCTTTCGGGTCAGCCGGGATGAGATTGAGGCAGCCTACGCGAAGATGACGGAGCAGGAACTTGCGGATCTAAAAAAAGCGAAAGCGCACATCGAGGCCTTTGCCAAAGCGCAGAAGGACGCGCTGTCACCGATCGAGGATTTTTGCCCGGAAGCGGGCATTCACCTTGGACATCGGGTGATTCCGGTAAGCTCGTGCTGCTGCTATGTACCGGGAGGCAGTTATCCTTTGTTCTCGACAGCGCTGATGCTGATCACGCCCGCGAAGGTGGCCGGCGTATCCAGAGTCTGCGCGACAGCGCCGGTCGTTCACGGAACCGAAAACATTCACTACAAAACCCTGGTTGCCATGGATCTTGCCGGCGCGGATGAAATCTATACCGTAGGCGGCGCGCAGGCGATCGCGGCGTTCTCCTACGGAACGGAAACCATCCGACCGGTCGATATGATCGTCGGACCGGGCAACCGGTTTGTGGCAGAAGCGAAAAGGCAATGTTACGGACAGATTGGTATTGATTTTGTCGCAGGACCGAGCGAGGTGCTGGTGATCGCGGATGAGGGCGCGAGACCCGATGTGATCGCCGCGGATCTGCTCGCGCAGTGTGAACATGATCCGAACGCCAAAGCCATCCTGCTGACGACCAGCGAAGCCCTGGCAACGCGCACGATCGAGGCAGTGGAGGAAGAATTAAAGACTTTGGAAACAGCAGGGATCGCCGCAAGGTCATGGCAGGATTACGGCGAGGTGATCGTGCTTTCGGATTTGTCTGAAGCTGTGAAACTTTGTAATGAAACGGCGCCGGAGCATCTGGAGGTCAATGTCAAAGATCCGGACGCGATCTTGGATCAGCTGGTGAATTACGGCTCACTGTTTTTGGGCGGCAATACGGCGGAGGTGTTCGGAGACTACGCTTCCGGAACGAACCATACCCTTCCGACCGTCAAGGCTGCGCGCTACACCGGCGGTGTGTGGGCGGGAACTTTTCTCAAGGTCTGCACCTTCCAATGGATGACAGCGGAAGCCTCCCAAAGAATCGCACCTTTGGTAAGCCGCATGGCAAGGGGAGAAGGGCTTATGGGACATGCCAAAGCCGCGGAAAAACGTTACTAAGGTCTTGCGAAGCGTTATGAAATGTTACAAAGTGTTATAAATCGTTATGATAGGATGAATTTTTAAAGGAGGTTTCAAAATGTCAAACCGTCAAGAATCGAAGGCTCTGCGCATGGGCTGCACGATTGGATACGGGATCGGTGCAATCGGGGAAGGCATCGGCTATAATGTATTCTTCTCGTTCTTCAGTTTTTTCCTCACTACCGTAGCAGGAATACCTCCTGCCGTCGCCGGCGTGATCTCCAGCGTGGCGGTGTTATGGGACGCCGTTACGGACCCGATGATCGGAAGCTGGTCAGATACTACCAGAAATCCAAAAGGCAGAAGACGTCCCTTCATTATGACCGGCTCTGTGTTGTTCGGCGTTTCCATCGCGATGGTGTTTTTTAACTTTGACATTCCGGTCGGACTCAAAACCGTTTACTTCATTCTTGCCAACGGATTTTACTGGATCGCGCTGACGTCCTGCGTGATCCCACATATTTCGCTGGGTTCGGAACTGACCGACGACTTCAACGAAAGAACCAAGCTGCGTAGCTGCGCCGTAACTCTGATGGGGATCGGAACCTTGATCGCGACCAGCTCGACGCTTCTGCTGGTAAAATTTTATCAAGGCATTTTCGGATCGGAGTCCGCAGGATGGGCGGCAACCGGCATTACCTTCGGCGTTATCGTCGCGCTCGTGTATCATCTGTGCTGTTTTGCTGTAAAAAATCTCGAGCCGGCCAATCCGAATCTGGCAGAGCCGGCGCGAAAAAAGCCATGGAAGGAAACGCTGGCGATCTTCCTGCGCAGCGCGAAAAGGGCTTTTCAGAACAAAGCGCTGAGCCTGCTGATTGTTGTGAACTTTTCCTATAATGTCTTTGTCACTTTATCCTCCGGGCTGCTGGTATATGTGCTTTCCTACGTGTTCGTCTACGATGAGGCGCAGACCTCCATGGTGTATCTGGTGCAAGGGATTCTCGTCATCCTTACGGCAATCCTGGCCGGCTGTGTGGCGAATAAAACGGACAAAAAGACCGTTATGACAGGCAGCATGCTCCTGACGATCATCGCTTGTCTGATTATCGGATTTTTGCCGTCCAAAAGCGTGTGGCTGTATACGTACGTGGCCATTTACGCGCTCGGTAATTCCGGATTCTGGACCATGATCTATGCCATGTCCTACGACAGCGCGATTTTGGAGCAAATCGAGACCGGAAAAAAACCGGACGGTCTGTATACCTCGCTGATCGGACTGTTTATGAAATTCGGAAACGCGCTCGGCACGCTGATCATGGGCTTCGGCTTACAGCTGATCGGATTTTCATCGGAGTCCGAAACGCAGACCGAAGCGACAGTGCAAGGCATCAAGCGTTTGTTCGGTATCGCGCCTTCCATCGTGATTCTGGTCGGACTGATCGCTGCCATCGCCTATCCGCTCACCAAAGCGAAATATATCGAGCTGCAGGGTGTGCTGAAGGCCAAAGAAAACGCCGGCCGCTAAGCTGCGCGCATTTTGCTGATCACGGAGGTTTTGTAAATGAAAAAAATGATATACGCTACAATTTATACCATGGATCGGGATCACCCCACCGCGGAAGCGATGGGAATTGAAGAGGATCACATCTTCTTTACGGGCACGAGAGAGGAAGCACGCGCCATCGAGGTTGACGAAAACCTTGCCTATCCGGATCAAGTCATTCTCCCGGGATTTATCGACACCCACGTCCATGTTATTCCGTCCGGACTGTTTATGACAGGCGCGGATCTTTCGCAGGCGGAGGACTTGGCGGAGGTCCTCGAACGCTTGCGGGCTAAGGCGGCCGAGACACCGGAGGGCAAATGGGTGATCGGCGCGTTCTTTCAGGATAAGCACATCAAGGAAAAACGCTTTCCCAATCGATATGAGCTCGACAGCGTTTCCACAAAGCATCCGATTTTTATCTGCCACAATGACCTGCATCCGTTTTCCTTCAACTCCGAGGCACTCGCGCTGCTGGGCTTCGACCCCGCGCTGGACGGCGTCTGCACTGATGAAAACGGTGAATTGACAGGCTGTATCGTTGATCCGGCCTGTGTTGATTCTCTGGAGCGAATCTATGCCTTTTTTTCGGATGAGGATCTGCTCAAGGGCTGCGAGGCGGTGGATCAGATGGCGGCAGCGAGCGGTGTGACCACCATTTTCGGCAAGGATTCGATTCGTGTCCTGAAGCTGCGCGAACAAAACAAGGAACGGTTCCGCGCGGAATTCAAACCGATGTGGATGACCTACAATACCAAAGACTGGGAAGGCTTGCGCGAGATCCTGGAAGATGAAGCGCTGCGCGAAAAAACCTGTATCTGTACGTTCGCGGATGGCGCATTCGACGGATGGTCGGCATCGGTCATCGAACCTTATGAAGGCAGACCGACGGAGTTCGGCATGCTGCTCAATACGGATGAGGAGCTCTACGAATTCGCGAAGGCGGCCAGAGCGCATGACCTGCAGTTCTCAACACACGCGATCGGGGATCACGCCATCGAGCAGGTCATTCGGGTGTACGAGAGAGTTTTGAAGGAAAACCCAAAGGAAGATCACAGATTCCGCATCGAACACTTTGAGCTGCCGACGAAGCAGTCTGTCAAAAAAGCCGCGGAGCTTGGAATTGCCCTGGGCATGCAGCCTTTGCTGATCGAAATCTGTGAAGGCATGGATCTGTCCGGTTACGCGTGTTTCATCGGCGACCGCGCCGGCAAATGCAGCCCGTATCGTTCCATCCTGGACGCGGGGATTTTAGTGGGCGGCGGCACGGACTTTCCGGTGACACCGATGCGGCCGCTGCATGGCGCGCGGATCTGCATGACACAGCCGACCGCATCAGAGCGCATCACGCTGATGGAGTGTCTGGAGATGAACACTTGCAACGCGGCGAAGCTGGGATTTTTGGAGGATCGCAAGGGCATGCTCCGCCCGGGCATGGACGCGGACTTTATCGTGCTCGATCAGAATCCGTTCGCGGTTCCGGTCGAAGCGCTGTCAGACATCAAAGTAGAACAAACTTACGCGCGCGGCAAGCTGGTCTACGCGCGCGCGTAACAGGCAGAGTGCCTCCGTGGATTGCTTGGCACGAATTATGCTTGTATATAGGGCAGCAAGAAAATCAGATTTTTATGCAAGAGCAAAACTCATGACTACGGAGGAATAAAAATGGGAGACAAAAGAATCATATCCGTTGCAATTACAGGGAATTGGGGCGACAAGAGCACCAATCCGGCAATTCCGATGACACCGGAGGAGATGGCGCGGGACGCCTATGCATGTTGGCAAGCGGGCGCTGCAATTGTGCATATTCATATGCGTGATGAAGCGGGGCATCCGACCATGCGAACGGATCTTTTTGAAAAAACGATTGCATTGATCCGCCAAAAATGCGATGTCATCATCAATATGACATCCTCCGGCGGACACTCCCTTGACGGCATGGCCGCGGACGAAACGCGCATGCAGCCGTTCAAGGCGTTGAAACCGGAGATGGGTTCCTATGACTGCGGTACGATGAACTGGCTGCATCAGACCGTGTTTGAGAACAATCCGAAATTTTTGGAAAGCCTCGGCAAGCTTTATCAGGAGGTCGGCACCAAGCCGGAAATCGAGA
>URWB01000115.1 GCA_900551415.1 uncultured Eubacteriales bacterium | reverse complement strand
GCCTTTCACAATCGATAAATTTGAGAAAGGAAGGTCGAGATTGTCTACTCGACGAGTAAAAATGAGTAATAAAAACAACTCATCTTCTGAGCCTGTACAGCTTAAAAGAGAAATAGGCGTATTTGGCGGAATCAGCATTATCGGCGGAATTATGATCGGTTCCGGTATTTTCTATCTTGGTTCTTATGTATTGCAAAGAACCAACATGAGCTTCGGCTGGGCACTCGTTTGCTGGATTATAGGCGGCATCGTATCCCTGCTTGGCGGGTTATGCTTCGCGGAGCTCGGAGCATCTGATCCAAAAGCCGGAGGAATGATTGTATATTTAAACAAGGCATTCCACCCGGCAGTAGGATACAGCAACGGCTTTACAACCTGGGTTCTGAGCGGCTCCGGTTCTATCGCGGCCCTTGCGATCGCATTGCCTACCGCATTAAACAGTGTGGTATCTCTGTCAGATGCTGCTGTAAAAGCTATTGCAATCGTGTTAATCTTAGTACTTACAGTTTACAACTGCTTTGGAATCAAGGCCGGAACCATTCTCCAGAATGTATCGATGATTGCGAAACTTATCCCGATTGCAGTGATACTTTTAGCCGGCCTCTTTTTAGGAAAACAGTCACCGGACTTATCTCTTGCAACAGAAAGCACACCGACAAGCTTCGGCGGAATTATCGGTATGATCGCCTTTGCCACAGTTGCAACATTATGGGCATACGAAGGCTGGACCAATTTAAATGCTCTGGCAGAAGAAATCAAAGAACCGGGAAAAAGTCTCCCAAGAGCTCTTATCATAGGAATCTCAGCGATTACGATAATCTATGCCTTATTCAATTTTTCTATTTATAAAGTTCTTCCTGCAGATCAGATCTCAACAATGATAGAGAACGATAATCTGTATCTGGGAACAGAAGTTGTCAAAACTATTTTCGGAAGAGCGGGCGGAGCACTTATTCTTGCGACACAGATCATTGCCATTTTCGGTTCACTCAACGGAATGATTATCGCTTTTCCTAGAAACTACTATGAAATGGCCAGAGATGGACACTTCTTCAAGAGCCATGCAAAATTACATCCGAAATATGCGGTACCGCACGCAGCGTTTATTTCACAAGCCGTAATTTCCATTATCCTTGTATTATGCAGAAATCTTGACCAGCTGACTTCCCTCGTTGTATTCTCGTCTATGATTTACAATCTGATGGTAATCATTGCGGTTCTGGTATACAGAAAGAAGTTTCCTGATTTAGAAAGACCTTATAAAGTATGGGGATATCCTGTAACAGTAATTATTACAATCATAATATTTACTGCACTTGCTGTTAATACATTAATCGAAGATCCTTTGACTGCTGTAATAGGACTTGTAGTTCCAATCGCCGGAGTGATTGTATGGTGGATATTTGATCGCAGGCTCAAGAGAGGTACGTCGAATGAAACAAGCGCTCATTAACGGGAAAATCTATATCGAAAAGGGAACCTTCGAGGAAGCTGTTCTGATTGATGAAGACAAAATTCTCAAAACCGGCAGCAACGGAGAAATCCTCGCATCGGCCGGAGCAGACTGTAAAGTCTACGACTGCAGTGGAAAAACCGTATTGCCCGGACTCAATGATTCACATCTGCATTTGCTTCAGGTGGGCATGATGCTGAATATGGCACCTATAGATAAAAGCAGGTCTATCGAGCACATGATCGAAATATGCAAGACATACATGAAAGAAAACCCAGAGCGTGTAAAAAAATCTTTACACGCTCTGGGATGGAATCAGGAATTGTTTACAGAAGGTGAGAAACGTATGCCCACCAGATACGACCTCGATCATATCAGCACTGAAATTCCGATTGTTCTGGAAAGAATATGTGGTCATGCCGTCAGTGTAAACAGTCGGATTCTGGAAATGGCAGGCATAACCTCGGAAAACCATTGCTTTGAGGGTGGAGAATTTCTTCTGGACGAATGCGGTGAACCTAACGGCATATGTACAGAAAATGCTGCGGAATACATCAAGACCTTTCTTCCTGCCAAGGAAACACAGGAAATTGAACAGGATCTGCTTGCAGCAATGAAGTATTGCGTAGAGCATGGGATCACAAGTGTACAGAGCAATGATGTCGGAAATTCTTTCGGTGAACCCAAGCAGCTCAATCATATTCTTCAGTCAATTTACCATGATGGCAAAGCACTTCTGAGATATCACAGTCAGGCTACCTATAGGAGTATACCCGAATTCGAAGCGTTCCTCGAAAACGATTGGAAAAACAACCGATGCGGTCACGATTCATGGCTGACGCAGGGAACTCTCAAATTGTTCAAGGATGGAAGTCTGGGTGCCAAAACTGCTATGATGAAAAACGGATACATAGATGAAAAAGATAACCACGGTGTCGATTGCCTGCCGAAGGAGGAACTTGAAAAAATGTGTGTGCTGGCTTCACAGCACGGAGTACAGGTTGCAGTGCACTGCATTGGAGATAAAGCCATCGAGGAGACGATCGACTGTTTCGAAAAAGGGTTTATCGACAAGAAAAACAAACTCAGACATGCTATCGTTCATTGTCAAATAACCGACAAAAACCTTCTGGACAGAATCATCAAGGAAGATATTTCCGTACTCGCACAGCCGGTATTCATAGACTTTGACATGAATATCGTAGAAAGCCTTTGCGGCAAAGAACTTGAAGAAACTTCATATGCTTTTGGCACATTGTTAAAAAACGGAGTCCATCTTTCATACGGAACCGACAGCCCGGTGGAAGACTGTAATCCTTTTGATAATATCTACATGGCAGTGACCAGAAAAAACAGAGCCGGCAAGCCGGAGGGCGGATATAATCCGAAAGAATGCGTGGATATTGAAACAGCAATCGACGCGTACACGATGGAAAGCGCTTATAATCAGTTCCAGGAGGACAAAAAAGGGCGTTTGAAACCGGGATACGATGCAGATCTTACGGTTATCGACAGGGATATCTTTACTTGTGATAAATCTGAGATAAGAAACATACTTCCTGTCTTGACCATGACAGGAGGAAAAATAGTTTACCAAAAATATTAACAGCTCTTTATCTTTTTAGCGGCCGGACGCTGGCAGAGGTCTAACGCTGCAGGTGATTTGAGCAAACACAACAGAGTATGTACAGAATTCATTCTGGTTTTGCATACTCTGTTTTTATTATGGAGTGTCCAGCAAAGCAGGACCACACTTGCTTTTGGGATGACTGCGGCAAATATTCGTTCCGAAGCGAGCGAAATCAACAAAGAACTGAAGGCAGCCGACGGGGCGGAAGTGTGATGAGAGATGGGATTTCTGAAAGCAAATGAAGACGCCCCATAGAGAGTTAATATTTCAGGAGGTTCACAAAAATAGCAACGCTTGATTTGCGACTAATTCGCATATTGACAAAGGAAAGATCGTGCAGTATAATAATTTGCGAATAGATTGCAAATTGGAGGCATAGCGGATGGCAAAATATCTGACGCGGCAGCGCAAGCGGCTTTTGGAATATCTTTCCGAGCATACAGACGAGCAAATAAGCGCGCGGCAGATCGCCGAAGATCTGGCAGCGGATCAGATCAGCATCAGCGCTGTTTACCGCAACATCTCCGCTTTGGAGGAAGAAGGACTTCTCAAACGCAGCGTGCGGGAAGGGACAAGGGAAGTCTTTTACCAGTATATTGCCTCAGAAGCATGCAAAGACAGCCTGCACCTGGCCTGCCGCATCTGCGGAAAGAGTATTCATTTAGGAGAGCAGGAAGCGACGCAGCTGATTCGCGGAACATTAGAAAGCACTGGCTTTCAGATTGATAAAACGGAAACGATCCTGTACGGCGTTTGTGCCGATTGCAGAAAATAGAGGGGTGGTGAGCAGGATGGAAAAGAAAAAGAGAATCGCAGCATTTCTTGCTGTGACGATCTTGCTTGTTCTGCTCTTTTCTGCCGCTTTTATCGCCGCAGAAGCTGATCACGACTGCGTAGGTGAAAACTGCCCGATTTGCGATCAGATCACTGTCTGCCAAAACATTCTGAAGACCTTTTCACTTGCTGTATGCATCGCAGCCTTTCCTGCGGTGTTTAGCCATGTGCTGTGCAGGGGGAGTTTTGCCTGTGCAGATGCCATTCCAAGGAATACTTTGGTTTCCCTCAAGGTGAAATTGACAAATTAAAAATGAGGACATTTACAAGGGCATGAGCCTATCTGTTTCGGATAGGCTTTTTCGGTGCTGGCCGCTGCCCTTGTATTTTTGCGCCTATTTTTAAGTTTTACGATCATTTTGGAGGTAACAAAGACGATGAAAAAAATAATTGCGCTGCTGCTTGCGCTTTTGATGGCAGTCGGCATGCTTGCCGGCTGCGCAAAGCAGAACGATGATACGGATGATACAACTGACAAGCTGCGCATTGTCACCACGATTTTTCCTGAATACGACTGGGTTAAAGCAGTCCTTGGCGATCAGGCAGATCACGCTGACATCACGATGCTGCTGGATAACGGGGTTGACCTGCACAGTTATCAGCCTACCGCTGATGACATTGTTAAAATCTCCGATTGCGACTTGTTCATCTATGTCGGCGGTGAGTCCGAAGGCTGGGTCGAGGATGCGCTGAAAAACTCCGCCAACAAGGATAGGAAGGTCATCAACTTACTGGATGTGCTAGGTGACAGCGTCAAGAGCGAAGAAGTGGTTGAAGGTATGCAGGAGGAAGAACACGAACACGAGGAAGGCGAAGCGCATGAGCACGAAGAGGAAGCTGATGAGCATGTATGGCTCTCTCTGAAGAACGCCGAAGTGCTGGTCGGTGCGATTTCCAATGCCTTGCAGGAGTTGGACGCTGAGAACAAGGAGATCTATGCGGAGAATGCCGATGCATATGTGAAAAAGCTGTCTGCCCTTGATGCAGAGTATCAAACGGCTGTGGACAATGCGACCCGTAAGACCGTTCTGTTCGGCGACCGTTTCCCGTTCCGCTATCTGGTGGATGACTACGGTCTGAACTATTATGCCGCTTTCGTTGGCTGCTCCGCCGAAACGGAAGCCAGCTTTGAAACGATTTCGTTCCTTGCAAAGAAGATAGACGAATTAAAGTTACCTTGCGTACTGACCATTGAGGGCAAGCATCACAAGATCGCGGAAACGATCGTGAAAAACACCGCCAAAAAAAGCCAAAAGATTTTAACGATGGATTCCATGCAGTCCACGACTTCAAAGGATGTGGCAAGCGGAACGACCTACCTCTCTGTGATGGAGAAAAATCTTGCAGTGCTGAAAGAAGCATTGGGTTAAGGAGGTAAGATTATGGCTCAGCGCATCTGTCAAAATCTCTGTGTCGGCTATGACGGGAAGACCGTTCTGCAAGACCTCAGCTTTGAGGCGCTTGCAGGCGATTACCTCTGCATGGTAGGAGAAAACGGTTCTGGCAAGAGTACTCTTATGAAAACAATTCTCGCCTTACAGCCGTCCCGTTTGCAACAAAGAAGAAGAACAACTCATGACAGAAGCAATGGTCAAGATGCAGGTCACGCAGTTGCCGAAGAGAAAGGCGGTGATCTGCAATGACAGCAATTTTGCAAAAACTAATCCTCTATTGGGAATATCCCTTTGTTCGTTATGCGCTCATTGCCGGCGTGCTGATCGCTTTTTGCTCGTCGCTTTTGGGCGTGACGCTGGTGCTGAAACGTTTTTCTTTCATTGGGGATGGACTTTCTCATGTGGCGTTCGGGGCGATGGCGATTGCTGCTGTGCTGCAAATCAGCAATGAAATGCCGCTGGTTATGGTGATTACGATCGTCAGCGCAGTACTGCTGCTGCGTACCGGGCAGAACACGAAGATCAAGGGCGACGCCGCGGTTGCCATGATTTCAGTAGGTGCGCTGGCCATCGGCTATCTGCTGATGAATATTTTTTCTACCTCGGCGAATCTTTCGGGCGATGTGTGCAGCACACTGTTCGGCTCGACCTCCATCTTGACACTGTCCCTTGCAGAGGTGTGGCTGTGCGTCGGAATGTCGGCACTTGTTGCGGCAGCGTTTATCCTGTTTTACAATAAAATTTTCGCTGTGACCTTTGACGAGGATTTTGCGAGGGCGACCGGTACGAAAGCAGGACGATACAACCTTCTGATCGCGATCATTGTTGCGGTCATCATCGTGCTGGCGATGAATCTGGTCGGCTCGCTGCTGATCTCCGCACTGGTGATCTTTCCGGCGCTGTCCGCGATGCGGATGTTCAAAAGCTTTCGCAGCGTCACAATCTGCGCGGCGGTGCTTTCGGTTTTGTGTGCGCTGGTTGGCATTTTGGTGTCGGTTCTGGCCGGTACGCCGGTTGGCTCGACCATCGTTGCCGTTCAGATCGGCGCTTTTGGACTGTCGCATCTGGCAGGCAAGGTGATGGGAGGTGTGAGAAAATGAAAAAACTGCTTTGCGTACTATGGATGCTTCTGATGTTGGGCTCTCTGGCAGCCTGCGGAAGTGTTCATGTTCATCGTGTCCGACAGGATTTCCAGGATGGAGATTGTCCACAATGCCGACACCGTATACAACGTGAGGGCAAGAGAGAATTCCGCCACCCGTGCACGCCATCGGTATTCGGAAAGAATTGCCGTGGCGATGAGGCTTACGTGTAGCTATATGGGGGCATATCTGAAAAAGCCGCTGAAATACGACTTCCTTCTGTTTGCTTCGAGAGTCTATGCCACGATAAGCAAACTGCGTAAAAAAGTATATGAATAGAAAATAACTGATATCGTATGAAATACTGCATATTGACACCACGCTTCCCCTTTCCCGAAAATGGCGGAGACGTGTTGAGAATTAACAATATAGCCAAATATCTGAAGTCTGCCGGTCATGAGCTTGTCCTTGTGTCCTTCTGTGAGGGCAATCCTGACATGGCAG
>URWB01000114.1 GCA_900551415.1 uncultured Eubacteriales bacterium | reverse complement strand
CGAACCCGCCTCCTCAGCTTGGGAAGCTGATATTCTACCAATGAACTATGTCCGCGCGGTAAATTTTGCGTAGAGCGTTTTATATGGCAAACGCGCCTACATGCTTTATTATACACCCGAATCCGCGCAATGTCTATCCTCAAATTTTGTTCCGGAGATTGAAATTTCAAAAAATCCAAAAAAATCCTGCAATTCTACGAAGAGAAAAATAAAAATCGTCCATATCCATCATAACGAAGCAAAAATTCGACAAAATTCATCAAAAAAGTTAAAAACCTGTCAAATTTAGCAGGCAGGTACTTGTTTTCAGATTTAGGGGGGGTATAATAGAAGCACGATTTTGACCTTGAACGGCAGAGCCTGCTTATGGCGGCAGGGGATGGAACGTGTCTATCCACAAGCATATTATTTTATTTCTTCGTGATTTCTATGAAAAAAAATCAATTTTTCGTAAAACATCTGCTGCCTCCTATGCGGTATTGTATCATGCCTCGGCGAGAATCGCGAGCGCCTTGTCACACGACGTGACAAAATGCGTGAAGGAAATGTCAATGACAAAGATCCTCTCCATATTGAAGTTTCGCTCGATAACAGGTATCATAATTGATATGGGAGGCTGGTAAAAAAGCAGAGAGTCCATGCCGTTTGCCGGCATCGGGCAAAATCGAATTTGTTGTATGTGGGAATGAAGAAAGAGAGGTGGGAAGATGAAGAGATTTTTGATTGCTTTGATGTGCGTAGCTGTAGTATTCTGTTAAGTTCCGACGATGGCATTTGCCGATCAGGATGTTCCGGCTGTACAGGAGCAGAGTGAAACTTTTGCTGATTCGGAAGAAACAGACCAAAACGCAGCATTGTCACCACAGGCAGGAACAGAAGAAGTGCGCGGAGGATTATCACTGACCGCACCTGCCGCGGCGCAGGATATCTATGTCTCCGGATCAGGCAGTGACGAGAGCGGTAACGGCAGCGAGGCGAAGCCTTACGCAACGCTGGCAAAAGCCGCGGAGGTTGTGTATCAAGAACCGGACACAGGGAAAGCATTCACGATCCATGTTATGTCTGATTTGACAGCAAAGGAATGCGCGAGATTTTATGACCACGCTGTGACGATCGTCGGCGAGGGCGAGCCAACCCCGACGGTCAGCCGCGGAGCAGGCTTCGCGACGCAGCAGGATACTGCCCGCGGCACCTACAATCCGGCGATGATTGAGATTCAAACTGCCAAAGCACCGGCAAGCCTGACGCTCAGAAACATCATCTTGGATGATGGCGGCTTACATGTGGGTACTGTCTTTGCGCAGGCTGTCAGTCAAGGGGAAAACGAAGGAGGCACGCCGAATAACAGCACCTATGTACAGGACGCGATCATTGCCTCCAACGCGACCAAAGCCTGCACGATCACACTCGGTGCGGGAACTGTTTTAAGGAATTACGGCGGCATGTCGGCAGTTCGTGTGACAAATCAAGCGGTACTGAAGATGGAAGCCGGAAGCGCGATGGAAGACACAATGGTTACGGATCGCACCAAAGGATCAGCGGAAGGCGAAGTTGGTCCAGCGGGCGCAGTTTGGACACAGGGCGGTACACTTCTGATGGAAGCCGGCGCTGAAATCCGAAACATGGTTGGCCGCGCGATCTATGCCGACGGCGGCAGCATTACCATTGGAGGTAAAATTCACAATATTAAAGGCGATGCCGATATGTGGCAAGGTACGAACGGCGTTGCACTGCACTTGCGGAATGACGCGGTTGGAAGCATCCAACAAAATGCCGTGATTTCAGATCTTGACAAAGGAGAAAGTGCGATTGCGGTTCTAGCTTGCAATTTGAATGTTGGAAAAAATACCGTAATTAAAAACCTTAAAAACATGATTGGAATCGCAGATTCTTATGACGGTATCGTCTACTTCGACGGTGAAATCACGGGAATGCAGGGAAGCAGGAACGCCTTAAACATCCAGAATGATAATTTTAATGTTACGATCGGACCGAATGCATGGATTCATGATAATCATACCGGATATGGAACGATCTATTCACAAGGGACGGGCGGTGCCCTCCACATTTATGGAAAAATTAATAACAACATAGCAAGTGACCGTGGAGGCGGACTTGCTATGGCAAACAATTTCGGTTCCTCAACGGTAACGATGTATGATGGTGCAGAAATTTGCAACAATTATTCAGCCCAGACCGGCGGAGGTGTGATGGTCAGCGTCGGTACATTTATTATGAAAGGCGGGAAGATCTCCAATAATGTTGCCAAGAATGAGGGTGGTGGGATTTATGTGCGCCGTGGCGGAACATTAATTCTGGAAGCCGGAACCGTTGCGGATAATCAGACAAAATCATTCGGCGGCGGGATTGCGTATGAAGCGAGTGATTACAAAGGCTGCGTACCATGCGTAGAATTGGACGGAGGCTCTGTTTCCGGAAACAAAATGCATGTGACGATAAGCAAAAACAATGATGCAATCGAAACTACCGGGGGAGTATCGAATGATATAGCGATTTCTGAAAAAAGTGATAAAGTTTTTAGCCATATTACACGGTACCTGAATATTTCGGATAAGATCAATCTTTCGGATAAAAATATTTACTTTGTAAAAGACAACAAAACCCTCACCCCGGCTCCTGACAGCTTGAATTTGAAGCTTGGCAACGCGAGTGCGGAGAGCAATGAGGCGTTAAAGGCCGTATCTGTTTCCCATGGTTGGTCACACCCGCATGCAACCTACTGGATGCAGCGGGATGGCGCGGCAAGGAGGACCGTCGGCGGATTGACACTTGCTGCAGAGGCTCCGCAGATCGTATACGCGATTGCGATTCCGGTTGACGAGAACGTCAAGCCGGAAACGGAGGCAGGGATACAAGGCGATGCCTCCCGGGCAGCCCGCGCGCGGATTCACCATACAAAGATCACCGAGTCCGGCATTGAAGTGACGATTCCGGAGGGGCATCCGAACGGTTACGCGGTCGCGCTGGTGCAGCCAACCCAGGACTTTGGAAGCCTGCTGATTACGACGAGCAAAGCGCAGCTTGACTATGACAAAGATAAAACCGCAGACGGAACGTATGAAGTTCCGTATACCGCATCGTATACAATGTCCGATAGTCTGCGAAACCTGTTTAAGGAAGCGGGGACGCTGGATAATCCAAATCTCACATTCACCTTGACCCTGGAACTGGACAAGCGTTTGAGAGGAAAGGAAGCGAGCGACTATAAATTTACCAGCCCGATCTTTAAAGCCGAAGCCTTTACGATCAGTGGGGACGGGCATGCGGTTACGGTGACATGCAAGCTGAAAGCAGATTGGAGAAATCATTTAGAGGAACTCGTAAAGACGCCGATGGTATTCACCGGAACCGGTGTGCTAGACGGAGCTGATTTTGCGGCAGGCGAGCTTCTTTCGACAAGCGGGAACGTACAGATGACGATTCCGCGCGGCGGCAGTGAAATGTATCCGATCTATATTCCGGGTAATGTATGCCAGACAAAGATGGTAAAAGAAGAAGCGCCGATTGGGCCGATCGGACCGGTAACCACATATTACACGATCAAAGCGGCTGCGGGCGAGGGCGGCAGCATTGCGCCGAACGGCTACGTTACGGTCAGCGCGGGTTCGGATAAGCGCTTTGCCATCGCGGCGGCAGAGGGCTATGAAATCAAGGACGTTCTGGTAGACGGGGTAAGTGTCGGCGCGCTTTCGGATTATACCTTCAAAAATGTATGGAAAAATCATACGATCGACGCTGTTTTTCGGGCAAAGGCAGAAGATCCGGAAACACCGGACGAGCCTACGAAACCGGAAAACCCAAGGAAACCGGAAACTCCGGATAAACCGGCCACACCGCAAAACAAGACCAAAGTTCCAAAGACCGGCGATGACGCTGTACTTGCAGGAAGCGCACTGCTTCTGCTGCTTTCCGCATGCGGACTTGCGGCGGTACTTCGCAAAAGAGAAGAAAAATAGAATCAGGCAAAAGCGTAACGGAATCAGAGATTTCTACGCGCACATGGCGCTCACCCATGAGCGCCGCTTCGCAAGGTGCTTTTTCCGTGATTCCGAAAATATCGCATAGCGATATTTCCGACATAATAAGGAGAGGGCTGTCGCAGCAGCGGGAAATCACCGTGAGCCGCGGCAGCCCTTTCGATACACAAAAGAAAATATAATACGATGGTTTTTAGAACTCGATGTGTTCCTGCGGATCGACATAGACACCGTCTTGCAGCATTTCAAAGTGCAGATGCGGCGGTTCCAGTGCTTCAAAGAGTCCGGTGGCGCCGACACCGCCGATAATCTGACCCTGCTTGATCGTATCACCGACTTCCACCATTTCGTTGGTTGATAAATTCGAGTAGATTGTCATCATATCGTGGGGATGTGTGATTTCTACCGAGAGGCCGTAGCGGTCATCTGTATAGACTGCGGTGACCGTACCGTCCGCAACAGCCAGAACCTGCGTATCGGCGTCCGCCTCGATATCCGTACCGCAATGGGTCATGTACTGATCGAGCGTAATCGAGTAGAGCAGATGCTCCATCGCGTACGGATTGGTGACGGTGTATGCATTCCCTTTGATGGGTTTGCTGAAGCGTGGTGCTTGTGCTTCCCGCGCGGCGGTTTTTTGCTTGCTGTCAACGGTCGGCACGTTGGCGCCCGCGGTGTCCGCGGTTTTGCCGCCGCTTTGACTTGTGGAAGCCTCTGGTTTTTGAGAAGCTCCGGACGATTTTTCGAGTGAAGAAGTTGGTGCCCGGTCAGAGACCGGAAGCGGATTTTGCCGCGCGCTGCCGTTGATCTTGTCGATATTTGATTTTATAGTAAAAATAGAAGTCAGCGCGATGACGCAGAACGCGAGCATGAGCGCGATCGCGACTCTGTCTTTTTCTTTTTTTCTTTGTGCTTGACGCATGATTTCACCTCCAGTTGATCATATTGTTTACAAAAACTTTTGCTTTCATGCAAATACATGCTTGTAAAAAACAAAAAAACATATTATACTAGATATAATTTTTTTTTACAAAGGAGGCACTGCATGGACGAAATGATTTTTGCGGCAAAGCAAAACAGAAATATACCAAAAGAAGACAAAATTTTCGGCATCAGCAATCGCGCGAAGGCGATGATCGCGAAGGAAGGCAAGGATAAGGTCGTCAACGCTACCATCGGTGCGCTGCTGGATGATGAAGGCGAACTGATCGTATTGTCCTCCGTAGACGAGGTCTTTCATAGTCTGACTCCGAAGGAATACGCGGAATACGCGCCGATCGCGGGCGTACCGGAGTTTCGGGAGGCGGTAATCAAGGACGTGTGCGGAAACTATCAGCCGCACGCCTATATGACTGCGGTCGCGGCTCCGGGCGGTACCGGCGCGCTGCGTAACGCGATCGCGAACTATTCTGAGCGCGGCGACAAGATCCTGGTTTCGGACTGGTACTGGGCGCCGTACAGCACGATCGCGCAGGAACTCGGGCGCGGAACAGAAACCTGCGCGTTTTTTAACGACGAGAGGAACTTTCACCTCGCGGATTTTGAAAAAAAGGTTGTTTCCCTGCTCGCCAAGCAGGAGCGGCTGGTCATCATCCTCAATACGCCGGCGCATAACCCGACCGGCTATTCACTGACGGATGAGGACTGGCAGGGCGTGGCGGAGGTGCTGCGAAAGCACAGCGCGGGAAAGAAAGTCGCCTTGGTGGTCGATATCGCCTACATTGAATTTTCGAGCCACGACCATAATCCACGCAATTTTTTACCGATCCTGGAGAGCCTGCCGGAGTCGGTACTGCCGCTGATTTCTCACAGCTTTTCAAAGACCTATACGCTGTATGGCATGCGCTGCGGCGCCTTGGTCTGCATGGCAAAAACGAAGGAAATCGCGGAGGAGTTCAAACAGGTCTGCGAGTTTTCTTCGAGGGCCTCGTGGTCGAACTGCGCGCGGGCGCCGCAGATGATCGTAGCGAAGATTTACGCGGACCCGAAGCTCAAAGCCAGAGTTGACGAGGAACGCGAGGGTTTTCGTGATATGCTGCTGCGCCGCGGCAAGGCGTTTGAAACCGCCGCGCGGGAGGTCGGCCTGGAAATCGTACCGTTCGATGCGGGCTTTTTCGCCTCGATTCCGTGCGCGGATCCGGATGCGGTATCCGCGGAGTTGGAAAAGGAAGGAATCTTTTTGGTGCCGCTGGCTAAGGGCGTCAGAGTTTCCATCGCCTCGATTTCGGAAAAGGTTTGCGCGGCGCTTCCGGCAAAGATAAAGGCTGCTTTGGCGCGCGTGGAAAATAGATAGAAGAAAAATACAGAAAATTATTGACAAATAGTGAAATTTGTGTTACATTGTCTTTGCAAAGGGAAACTCCGAGAAGGGAGTTACAAAATGCCAAGACAAGGAAACAGAGAAGGAGAATTTTCGTTTGAGATCGTCAGACACTTAGGTGTATACGGACAATCGTCGAAGGGTTGGACGAAGGAGGCGAATGTTGTCGAATGGAACGGAGGCAACGCGAAGCTGGATATCAGAGAATGGGACGCGGCGCATACGCATATGAGCCGTGGAATTACGCTCTCTAAGCAGGAAATGTTCAGCCTGATGCAGATCCTCAACCACTGCTTCGGCAAGGAGCTTCGAAATCATCAGCGCGCGCGGGAACAGTGGGTGCCGCGGGAGGATGAAGAGATCTGCGCTTGCTGCGAGCCGGACGGTATGAGAGAGTGCCAGGCTGACGGCGAGGCGTTCGCGGAGGATTCACGAGAGACTGCCGCTTTTACGCCTGTCGCGGAAACACCGCAGGACGCTGAAACAACCGCCGCGGAAATTTTTTCCTTAGAAGCCGACGAAGAACTGCAGGAAGAAACGAATCTTGGATAAAAAAATCCGCCCAAAGCGACAGGCCTTGGGCGGTTTTTTTATGATTCCGGAAATATCGCATAGCGATATTTCCGGAATCACGACAAAAGTACCTTGCGAAGCGGCGCTCATGGGTGAGCGCCATGTGCGCATAGAAATCTCTGAT
>URWB01000113.1 GCA_900551415.1 uncultured Eubacteriales bacterium | reverse complement strand
GGCAAAGAACTCACAGCTTTTTATAAAATTGATGATGGTCATCGTCATACTGAAAATACGAAAAGCCATAATTTAGATAGACCTTTTGAACTTTTGGATCATCGCTGCATTCTACGAGCACACACCTACAAGGGATAAGATTGCTGGAGCTACGGATGATTTCAAATGCGTAGTCCAAAATCTCAGCAGACGAAATGTTCGCAGCTTGCATGGAATCGTCATCATTTTTTTCAATATATTTGCCTAGCTGACCAATTAAAACGAAATGTAAGGCGTCCGTATGTTTGAATCCTGTAATTTGCTGCACCTTATTTTTGGAGATATTTGCAGCAATCAGAGATTTATGGGATAAGGTAAAATAGGCATCAATCTGCAGCTTGCCAGCATCAAATGCGTCCTCATCTAAAATCAGATATACGGAACACCAACCGCGGTCAATGAAGTTGAGGGCCTTGTCTCTCAAGAAAAGTTCTATATCTGCATCTTTGCAGCACTTAAAATAATGAAGAGCATCAGAAAGACGGTCTAAGCCATGAACCTCTGATGCTCTGTTTCTCAATTCGCTTAGCGAAATACAAATGTGGCTAATTTTTCTCTTCCTTTTTTGAGAGAAGGAGATTCAACCACTTGTTTGCGAGCAGGACTGCTTGCAATGTCTTTTTTTAGTTTATCAAAAGCCTGTTGGTCTTTAACGTAAAAATCTTTTGTAATAGACGAAGTAGCCATAACAACACCTCCCCATGTATAGTATGTAATCTATTGCAGTGAATTAACAAAGATGTCTATAGAGTTTTCTTTTTATTATTATAGCTTTTTCATTTATTTTTGTCAATGAAGTATGAGTGAAAATGCCCAGAGAACTGTGTAAAAGAGAAAATGGGCCGGGAGTTCCGCAAGAAGCGAAAGTCCCGGCTATATGAAAGAAAGGAAAGCTATGTTGTGGTTTGCGCAGCAGCGCTGCCGGTACTGTTTTGAGCATCATTGCTGCTGTCCGGCGGAGAGCCTGGAAAGCCGCGCGAGGAATTCTCGGCACTGCTTCCCGGACTGCCATTGCTGTTTGGCGATGCACCGCCCGGACCGTTGCTTCTGTCTCCGCGCGCAGTGCTGTCTCTGCTGCCGCCCGGACCGCCTTGACCGCCGCCATTCATAACGCCCATGACGGAGAGGTCGATGCTGGAGACATCAAGCAGATTGCTGCTGTCTTCGGACTGTCCGTCGCGCGTGGATGGAATACTGCCGTCGAGCTGCCCCTGTACGCTTGCCGCGCGAAGCGCGACGGTCTCCTTAAGCATGGACGCAGCAGCTGTGTCCGCGCTTTGAACGCCAGTTCCGCCAGCAGCGGCCGCTCGCTTTGTGCGAGCATCCAATCACGCTGTCCGGCAAGAAGCAGCTTGCACTCGGCGAGCGTGAGCGGTGCCGCGCTTTTGAGACAAAGACCCGCGTGTTTTTGCTTTTTCTCCAAAAAAACCTTTTCGGGTGCGCTGCCGTAATAGCGAAGACGGAATTTTTCCCGTTGATTGAGACCATCTCTTTTTTCGCGCAGAGCCTTGTCGAAACAGTTGTCGAAGTACAGGCTGGTAATCAGGTATTGTCCATCCTGATCCGCGTGCGGGTCCGGCTGCATGATCGTGCGCAGCATGCGCGTGAGCGAGAAAAAATCAAAGAGAGAAATCTCGTATTTGTATTCATGGCGATACTTTGCAGGCCGGTCTGCTGCCCGCGGCATCGTAGTTTGAGGAAGACGTGCGTTCGGCTTTGCCGGCGCATCTGATCTTATGATCCGCGCGGTGCTTTCCCGCGTCAGCGGCGATCTGGTGTCTGTATGTGTCTGCATGGTGCTTGCCCTCCTTGTTTGTGATGGATTTATCATACATCGGATATGTGCGAAACACGTGGTACAAAGCAGAAGACTTCGTGGAAAAAATTTGAAAAAAGTGCGTAAATCTTGTTGAAACGCTGAAGCGCCGCGCGTTGCAAAACACCAAAAATATGATATAATACTTTTAAAGCCTATGCCTGTGAAAAAAGAAGATTTTGGAGAAAGCCTATGAAAACCTACCTTTATAAAGAAGAAAACTATACCCTCAGTGCCTGGTCGGGCGGACAAACGAAGGAGCTTGCCATTTACCCACGCGGACAAAAATACATCGACAGAGAGTTTATCTGGCGGCTCAGTTCGGCGACAGTAGAAACAGACGAATCGGATTTTACCAGACTTCCGGATTATGACCGCGTGCTGATGGTGCTCGACGGGGAAGTTGTCCTGGAGTACAACGGTGAGCGGGTCGCGAAACTCAAAACTTTGGAGCAGGACAGCTTTGACGGTGCGTGGAAGACAAAAAGCTACGGCAAGGTCACGGATTTCAACCTGATGGTGCGTAAGGGCAATGAAGGGTATTTAGACCTTCTGCGGCCGCAAAGTGAAAAACAGATGTGCGGCTCGACCTGCGAATCGGCGCTGCCGCTTTGCGCGCACGCGCTCTACTGCAAAGAAGGGTATCTTTTGGTCAGCATCGGCGAAAAAACACAGATGGTGCAGCCGGGGCAGCTTTTTGTCATCGAATATGAAATGGGCGAAACCGCAGAATACAGCATCATGGGCGAGGGCGTGACCGTTCGCGCGCAGATTTTTTACAGCGGCATGGAGGAGGAACTGTTTCCGGTCGAGATCCCGCGGGAAAAGGCGACCTTCGACGACTTCAAAGCCTGCGTGTTTCTTGCCAATACGCAATTCCGCGGCGCCAGGTATCTGTGCAAAAGCCTGCAGCGGACCTGGTATGACGAGGCGCTCAGCGGCGTGATCCGCAAGCTGGAACGCTATTTTGTGACCAGCCTCGTCTTTTTCGTGGGACTTGTGGCAATTCTCTCCCTCTCCTTGGCAGAGCATATGACGGCGCTGCCGGCGTTGACGCTGTTTTTTGGATGGGTCCTCGTGGACTGCCTGCTGATTTCACCCTTGATTTTTTTCGCGTTTGTACCGAAGCCGGTGCGTAAGCATATCAAGGACATCGACAAGCTGACGCCGTATGAGCAAAAGGTTCGCGCGCGCGAGCAAGGACAAAACGAGCAGCTCGAAAAACTGTTAAAAAAATATAAAAACAGCGGTAAATACCTTGGTCGCGAAGATTAGTCCCTGCCCTTCTCATGCAGGATGCGCGGCGGCTTTTAGATCTCGGCAGAAATTTTAGGTGTTTCTCACAAAAAAATAAACAAAACTTGAACAAAAGAGGACAAGAGTGGGCATAACGAAATCAGAGATTTCTACGCGCACGTGGCACTCGCCCATGAGTGCCGCTTCGCAAGGTGCTTTTGTCGATATTTTTTACATAATAAAAAGCCTGCATCCGATTCCAAGGCGTCCTCCGGAGGAACACGCAGTATCCCGAGGCGAGTCGTCAAGAATTACGATACAGGCTTTTGATTCTATTGCTTATACAGGAAATATCGCGCGGACATTCCCAAAATCAAGACAAAAGCTCCTTTTGGAGCGCTTGCCATACGCGGCAGGCACGCGCGTGCAGAAATCCAGATTTCGCTGCGCGCTTTTGTCTTTCCGAGTCATGCAAAGGACACAAACGGGGTTAGTCCTTGACCAGTTCCTTTACAGAAGCCGCGAGCCCTGCGATGCCCTGGATTTCGGATGGGATGATGATCTTGGTCGCCTGCCCGTCCGCAGCCTTCTGGAAGGCTTCAAGACTCTTGAGCTTGATGACAGCATCGTCAAGCTGCGCGTCCTTGATGAGCTTGAGACCGTCGGCGGTCGCCTGATTGATCATCAGGATCGCCTGGGACTGACCTTCCGCTTCCTTGATCGCGGTCTGCTTCTTCGCTTCGGCTTCTAAAATTGCAGCCTCTTTTTGACCTTCCGCGATGAGAATCGCGGATTTCTTTTCACCTTCGGCGATGAGGATGGCTTCACGTCTTTCACGTTCTGCTCTCATCTGCTTTTCCATGGCGGTCTGAATGTCGCGCGGCGGCGTGATATTCTTGACTTCGACACGATTGATCTTGATACCCCACGGGTCTGTCGCTTCGTCGAGCACGAGTCTGATCTTGGAGTTGATGTGTTCGCGGCTGGTCAGAGACTCGTCGAGCTCTAACTCACCAATGATATTTCTGAGCGTGGTCGCGGTCAGGTTTTCGATGGCATCCATCGGACTTTCGACACCGTAGGTATAGAGCTTCGGGTCGGTGATCTGGAAATAGATGACCGTATCGATCTCCATCGTCACGTTATCCTTGGTGATAACCGGCTGCGGCGGGAAGTCAATGACCTTCTCCTTCAGCGAAACCTTTCTTGAAATTTTGTCAATCAGAGGCACCTTGAAGTGCAGACCTACCTGCCAGGTTCCGTGATAAGCCCCCAGACGTTCTACCACATAGGCTCTTGCCTGCGGCACAATACGAATGTTCGTGACCAAAAGGCCGATGGCAATCGCGATCAGCACAAGGACAACAACCAACTTAATAATTCCCATAATCTGTTTCCTTTCTTTTTTGTTCGTGTGACAGCGGGACTCATGCCTGCAGAGCTTTTGTTCCCGATGTCCTTCTATGTACGTGATAACGGTTTTTGATGAGTACCCGGCTGCGGCTAGTCCTGCCGCGTTGGGGTGACAACCAGCTTGACGCCTTCGATGGCATGAACTTTGACTTCTCTGCCTTGCTCAATATCTGTTTCCGGTGTCTTGCCAACCGCGGACCAAACCTGTCCGTTGACTTTGACCTGACCGACGGCAAAAGGACGAATCGGCTGTACGACAATGCCCTTCGTGCCGATCAGCGCGTCGACATTGGTTTTTTCGGAGCCGGTCTTGAGCTTTTCCACGAAAATTTTGCGTGTAAAGACCAAAAGGCAGATGGATACAACGAAGAAAATAATCACCTGCAGCGCGACCGGCGCGTCGAAAAGCGCGGTTAGAAGCGCGATGAGCGCGCCGCCGGCGAACCAGATTGTCGTCAGGCCTGCTGTGGCCGCTTCGATGAGCAAGAAGATCAGTGCCAGCGCAAGCCAGAATACAATCATACTGACTGATATTCCAAATATAATCATAGAATCCCCCTTTTCGTAGCATGCAAAAAGTAGTATAATTTATTCAATTATAACATTTAAGCGGCGGCAACGCCACAAATATCAGAAGAATAAAGAATATTTAAGAAATAAGAAAGAGGGATTGCAATGAAGTTCACCATGTATCATACTTGTATCACCGTGCTGGATTTGGAAAAATCCATGAAATTCTACGAAGAAGCCCTGGGATTAAAAGAGGTCAGACGAATTGAGGCGGCGGACGGTTCCTCTAAAATCGTTTTTTTGGAAACGGAGGGCAGCCTCTGCCAGCTGGAACTGACTTGGTACGCGGATCGTGAGGAACCATATAATTTGGGGGACAACGAGATCCATATCGGCTTCCGTACCGATGATTACGAGGCATCGCTGGCAAAGCACAGACAGATGGGCTGCGTTTGCTTCGAGAATCCGAAGTTCGGTGTGTACTTTATCGAGGACCCGGACGGCTACTGGATGGAGATCGTACCGACGCGCTAAAGCGATGACGATAAAGCGCAGAAGCAAATAGACCGTTGCGAACCATGTATGCCTTCGTTGACAGAAGGTCACATGACCAGAACCAATGACCGGCGGGATACGGCGCAGGCAGAGACGCGTACAGAAGCAGAAGAAAAATGAAAACCAGAGAAAGTGGGGAGAAAAGAGAAGATGAGAAAAACCAAAAAAAGAACGAAAATCACGAGTTTTAGGGAAATCATCACGTTTGCGCTGCTTGCGGCGCTGCTCACCTTGAGCGGATGCGGCGAAAAGACAGTCGTCAACCCGGATGGAACGGAAACCACACAGACAGAAAAAGGGATCAAGGTGACGGAAACCGCGGCAAAGGCTGCGCAGACGGAAGCATACAGCTGCGCAGACTTTGACATAACGATCCCAAAAGGGTGGAGGGTTGAGAGCGGTGGCGCGAACATGCTGCACAGCATTCGGGTGTATGACCCGGAAGAACCACTGAATCAGATGTTTTTGCTTTTGAAGGCTGATTGCCTGCTGCATTCACAGGAGGGAAAAAAGGCATGGGAGCGCAACTATCAGATGGGAAACGAACAGGCGAAGCTGTTTGCGGCAGCACCGGTGCTGAAGAAGGCTTCTACGGAGGGATTTTTTCGGATATTTTCCAAATACACAAAATTCGCGTCGAAAATGGAATCCAGCTATGCAGGCTACACATTCCCCGCATTCGATGATTTTACGGTCACGGAGCGCTTTGATTCGACGAGCAGTCTGAGAAGCCAGGCTCTCGGTGACAAGCTGCTGCGCGCGGATTTTACTGCGGATGGGAAAGCCGGAGAAGGCATGTTCGCAGCCTCAGTTGTCGATTTTGGAAGCTTCGCGATCTCGGACGGCACAGTCGTAAACTACCAGCTCAAAACAGCAGACGGCGGATATTATTCCGCGTATAATATCATGGCAGTTACAGCTGCGAAGGATACTTTCATTGAATGGGAGCCGCTGCTGACCCAATGCATGAAAACGCTGGAGTATTCGGACAGCTTTGTCAGCGCGACGAACCAAAGCAGCAATGAGCAGGTGGCTTTGGCGCGGCAGATCAGCGAAAACTTCAACGCGGCGATGGACGGGATCATGGATTCCTGGGAAAGACGCAGCAGGAGTCAGGATATCATGAGCCAGAAGCAAAGCGACGCAACGTTGGGATATGAAAGGGTCTATGACACCGAAACCGGCGAAGTTTATCGCGCGACGAACGGTTTTACCGATGTGTATGACGGCAAGCGCTATGAGACGTTGACCGACGAGCAGATGTATGCGGAGCCGATCAGCGGCTATATTGAACGCGTCGATTAAATTTGCTGACAGAGAAACACAAAAAATCCCGAAAGTTCTGCTTTCTTTTGGAACTTTCGGGATTTTTTGTGCGCTCGGCATGCATAATAACTTGGCGGTGAAAGTCCGCTACAGGCTTGGCAGTAGGAACTGTTAGCTAAGGGCAAGTGCGTCCGTCGTGAGGCGGAGTCTGAAGGAAGCCTGCGGCAAAACCTCGGTCTGACGAACAGAAACTGCACAGAAACTTGTTGTATTATTCATGTAAAACTTGAAAACAGACAGTGCAGAACGCCGGAGAGCTGCAAGCAAAGCGGCGAA
>URWB01000112.1 GCA_900551415.1 uncultured Eubacteriales bacterium | reverse complement strand
GCACCGTGTTGATGACCATCCACAGCACCAGCCCGCCGGTGAACGAGAAGATGAACGCCCAGCTGCCGGCGAACTTGGCGATCGCGTCCGCCGCCCGCTGGCCGAGGGTGTACTTTTCCTTTTCCTCGGAGGGATTGACCGACACACGACTGTCTGCCAGCAGCGCCAGTACCTCCTCGTCCGTCATGTCCTTCTGAATATCTCGAAGCACTTCCTTGAGCAGCTTTCGATTTTCCTTCATGGTTTTCTCCGTCCTTTACGGTTTATTCCGCGTCTGCGGTCAGATCAGGCCGGGGCATCGCGTCCGCGCGGCCGGTCACCTCGAGATAAAAGGCGGCCTCGGCAGCGTTCTGATAGGGCGTGAGCCAAAGATACCCAATGCCCAGCGTCAGCACGCACAGCAGGTTCCAACCGATGAAGCTCAGCTGCAGGCAGAACAGCCGCCACTTGCTGCCGTTCATCAGCTCCTTGGAGCGGGCAATGGCCTCCATCACGCCCATATCCGGGTTCTCAGCCATCAGGTAGGGTGCAAGCGCATAGCGATAGCTTGCGATAATGCCTGGGACAATGAACAGCAGCGACCACAGAAAGGTCAGCAGCGAGGTCACCAGCCGCAGGCCGAATGCTCGCCCCCAGATGCTGAAGCGGGAAAACAGCGTGGCGAAGGCGGGCGGGTTTTCACGGGTGAGCAGGTCGAGGTTGTAGCGCTTCAACCCCAGCTCGATCGTGCCGCCGATCAGCAGCTGAATTACCGCCAGAGCTGTGACGACCGGCACAATCACGGCCAGCGCACGGGAAATCGCCGGGGTGTTTAGAAAGGTGCGCGACATGCTGAAGCCTGATTCCTCGATATAGACGCTGTAGTATTCGCCGGAATCCCGATCACTGTGGGTTATGCGCCCTCCAGAGGCACTGCCGGATGCGAAATCTACCCCGCCGCCCAGCAGCACGGCGATCAGCGTTACGCCGATGGTGAGCGCCCAGAAGCCGCGGAGCGCTTTGCGGGCAATGGAGCGGAAATGACGCGACAGATACATTAAAATCATCCTTCCATGTTCTTTGCGTGTGAAACAGTCTCGATATGCCGGACTGATTTTATTATACCAGCCCATCGTTATCTTTTCAAGCAAACCGGCGAGTGGCGGCGCGTTATCCTCGGAGAAGTTTTTTGCCGATGACCGCAATGCCCGCAAGCATTTCCACGATGGACAGCCCCATCAGCAGCCCAGATACGAAGTCCGGCACGTCAGAGCCGCCGGTAGACGCAGAAAGCGCGCAGCAGGCGATTCCGAGCACGATCAGTATCAGACCGTAGAGCACGCCCTTCTGCTTTTCCAGCTCCTGCATGCGCTGCAGCAGATCGAGAATCTGCGCGTCGTCATAGACCCGCACGCTGTCCTCCGCCGCGTCCTCGCCGTCCATCCGCTCGGGCAGCGTTATGGACAGCGCCTGACAGAGCGCCTCGATTACGCTGTAATCCGGCATACACTTGCCGTTTTCCCATTTGGAGATGGTCTTGTTGGACACGCCCAGCCGCTCCGCCAGCTGTTCCTGCGTCAGATTCTTTTCCCTGCGCTTGCGCGCGATGTAGCTTCCGATGTTCGCCTGGTTCATCAAAATGCGCCTCCTGTATTCTGGAACGGCTCAAGCTTACCGCAAAACGATAAAAATGAACATCCCTTCAAGAGAGAATTTGAGGGGAAATGAAGGATTACACGGTTCTTGAGCCATCGCTGGCATAGATAAGTAACAGTCATCGGAAAACGCCGGTCTTCAGCGGGGTCAAAGAATATCGGGGCAGTGGTTCCGTACCGCGGAGCATAGGCAGCATTTCACCGTAAAATTGGGCTGCCAATCTCTTGTCTTTTCGATACACTCTGATTTCCCGCAGGACAAACAGAAGTATGCCAGATCGGCACGGATGAGGCTATCCGGAAAATCAGAATTCTTAGCCGGAAAAAACGCAGCGAACGCCGGCAGTTTCCTATTCTGTGCTTTCGGTTCCCGATCAAGTTCCTGTATCTGCCCGGCGTATGCCGGTAACTCCTGCGGTTTTTGAGCGGTCATGGCCGCGCCTCTGATCTATCCTAATGCAGCGCCTTTTTGGGGCAGACCTTCGTGCATTCATAGCAGAGAATGCACTCTGTTCCATTTTTTCGCCTGCGGGATTCTTTATTAACCTCCACATTCATAGGGCAGACACGCAGGCACTTGCCGCAGTGAACGCATTCGCTTTCGTTGCAGTGCACGCGCAGAAGTGAAAAATAGCTCATGGGCTTGAGAAACACCGTGATGGGGCAGAGATACTTGCAGAACGCGCGGTTGTCCTTGAACGCAAACGCCAGCGCGATGCCCGCGATGTAGTAGAGTGCGTTTCCGGCCAAGAACATCCAGAACATGATCTGCTCCAGATTCGCGGCCTTCATCAGGAACAGGCTGGAAACCAGCGCCAACGACAGTATAAACATCACATAGCGCAGAGCGCCCAGCTTTTCCTTTCGCGGCTTCTGCGGCTGCTTATAAGGCAGAAAATCCAGCACCATCGCCGTCCAGCAGGCGTAGCCGCACCAGCCGCGCCCGAACAGCAGCGGGCCGAAGAGCTTCGCCACCGCATAATGAATGGTCGCCGCCTCAAAAACGCCGAGAAACAGGTAGTACCAGAAGCCCTCAATCTGCATATTCTCGCGGGAGATCACGCCGAGGTACAGCAGCATATAGCTTCCAACCGCCAGCTGCACGAAATGCCGGGCATATTGTTTCCCGGCAGTGAAGAGCGCTGTCCCCAATGCGAGACAGCAGCCTATGTAGCTGAAATTCAGTAGATAGAACAGGTTGTCCTTTGTGAGCCATAGTGTGACCGCCACCGCCTCAAACAGCAGAAACAGCAGGATCGAAACAAGATATTTTGAAAATCCGCGGCTATTTTTCGTCGCTTTTCTTTTCTCCATCGCTTGTCTCCTTCTTCTTTATTTTCAGAGCATCGGCAGCCGAACCGCCGCACAGACCTATGGCAGTGCCGACCATCATACCAAGACCGATATTGTCCGTCACGATCCCGAAGAGTACGCCAAGGCTCATGCCAATGGCAAGACCGAGAGAAATGCCGGTGGTCATTGAGTGGAGCGCCGAAAGCAGCGAATCGTTTTCATATAAATAGAAATCCCGCCGCTTTTCCCGCGAAGGTGATACTCGTTGGCTGCGTCCACCGTGGGCATCCAAATGACCTTCGCACTCAACTCAAGCGCTGACTGAACTGCCTGAGGATTCAATCCGCCTGTGCCTCGCGATTCAGCACCAGACCGCCGTACGTGGTAAAGGCGCTTTTTTGTATGCCTTGCGGACATACTCGGAGCATAGCGCCGCGCGCGCCATAGTACCGCAGTGATGTCCCTTGATGACGATGGCTCGTGCGCCGACGCGAGCCGCAGCGTCTGCCATCTGCATATCCGTATAGGTTCGTTTCACCAGATCAGGCGCGGTGTGAACGTGTATGTCGATGATGCCGTCGAGCAATGCTTTGAAATCCATAAGCACACCTTCTCAAAAATGCTTTTTTTCAAAAAAGCCCGCCGCCTGCGGGGGAAGGCAGACGGCGGGCGGCGGATATGATTTATTCGATGGCGATCTTGCTTTCGGAAGGAAGCTTCTTGGCGTCCTTCTTCGGCAGGACGATGGTCAGAACGCCGGATTCGTACTTCGCCTTTACGTCCTCGGCCTTCACATCGCCAACGTAGAAGCTGCGGGTGCACACGCCGGAGTAGCGCTCCTGACGCAGCACGCGCCCCTTCTTGTCCTCTTCATCCTTGTCCAGACCCTTCTGAGCGCTGATGGTCAGATAGCCGTCCTTCACGTCCAGACTGATCTCTTCCTTCTTGAAGCCGGGCAGTTCCACGGACAGCTCGTACTCCTTGTCGTTCTCGTGGATGTCAGTCTTCATCAGGTTGCGGGCGTGCTTACCGAAGAGCGGATTGCGCTCGCCGAAGAAGTCACGATCAAAGAACTCATCCATCATATTTTCACCGAAAATGCTGGGCAGCATAGTAAACCCTCCATTCAAATTCGAATTGCATATTGGTCGTTCAAAACTTTTTATCTATCATCAACCCGGCGGCGCGGCCGCGTCAGCCGGAGGAAATTTTATGCGGCGTTCCTTACAGCTTTGTTCTGCTAATGCAGCCGTAGAAGATGGCGCTCACGCCTTCCAGCAGGAACACCACGCCCACGGTTACGCCCATGGCGGCGACGCTGACCCACGGATCCATCATGCAGACGAAGCCCGCTACGGTCAGCACAATGCCCAGCGCCAGCACCCAGCCCCAGGCGCGTACGCCCAGAGCCTTCAGATCAAAGGCGCTGACGAACCGGGACACGCCCGAGAACAGCAGCCACGCCGTAAACAGAAACGGCAGCGACATCAGCGTAAACCACTGATTCAGCAGCAGGAACAGCGACAGAATGACCGTCAGCACGCCGTCCAGCAGCAGCCAGCCAGAACCCAGCAGCAGCCCACTGGTTCCCGCAAAAACCACAATTTCCGCAATGCCGGAAATCAGCATGAACACGCCCAGCAGAAGACCCGCAGACATAACCGCCACATCCTGATTGCACAGGCAGTAGATACCGGCCGCGATCAGCAACGCGCCCGAAATAATACTCCAGATTCGCATGGACTTCGTACTCATTTTCAAGGCCTCCTTTTATTTTCTTTCCGTGACTGCGGCAATAGATCAAGCCGCTCTATTTTGTTGAGCTTCATGTGCAGGCAGTCTGCCGACAGATCCAGCACAAAACCGCCCTGCGACTTATCACCGCTTAGATAATAAAACTGCCATTCCGGCGATTTGGCGCTTTTCGCACACGCGGGAAAATATATGCCAACTATGCGTCCTCGCGTGTTTTCAAACAGAGCCTGCTGCGGAACCTTTGCTGCGTTGCTGAAAGAATGATTGCTCACGCACACTGTTCTGAGCATGCCGCACGCCTTCATTATATAGCAGGCACCTACATCGTCCTTTGCATAGAACCGCAACGTGTTTTTGAATGCAGCAAGATCGGAAATACACGTTAGCATAACCTCCGGGACAGTCTCTTCAAACTTTATCGCAACTCCGAATGTCAGACCTTCCAGCGGCTGCATCATTTCGATCCCGCCTCCCGGAAGCGCTCTATAGGCAACGCTGTCCTCAAAAATGGCTGCGTCTCCTGTTCCGAAAACTGCACCTGCACCAGTATCGGCGTGATGCAGTAATTCACGGACGGTGAGCGCCTTGGCAGAACTTTTTTGTTCCGCCGCAGCAAACCCCACGTCCTGGATTAGCATCTTCATAGACTGCATCCCCTTTTCCAGTTCGGAGGAGCGTGTTCCTCACCACACAGAGCACAGCTCTTAATTTCTATCAAGGAGTTCGCATGCATGTCTGTGATATGCACACGAATCGGGTAACTCGCTGTTGCAGCTACCAGACCTCTTTTCGGAGCTTGAAGGTTATTGATGAACCTCATTGCTTTCATGCATCCACACTCCTTTCTTCCTTGGTTGCAAGTATCATTTTACTCGATTTCGTTGACCGTGCAATGGAAAAATGATATAATTTCTCTTGAATAGCTTGTGCTCAGAGCACATGAAAGGATGAAGACATACATGGAAGAACGACTGGCGCTGCAGGAGGCCAGTGCGCTGCTCGCGGACTTCTTTGAAAAGGGCGATCTGAAGCAGCTTACTCAGGACGCGGGGACTCTCATGGACTGCCCGCTGCTGGTGCTGGACGATACCTTTCACATATTGGCGCATTATAAGACGGACGGTTTTGCCGATCCGCTGTTTGACAAAGCCGTCCAGCTGGGACAAATCACCTACGAGGCCGGCGCGATTATCAGCAAAAACGCGCGCATTTCTGCCGGCCAGCCGGACTATATTGATTTGGCGGGTACACCGTTTCGTCGGCGCTTCGCTCCGCTGGTCAGCGCCGGCGTACGGCACGGCTATCTCATCTGCGTGGATCTGGACGAGCATCTGCAGACAGTTTCGGAGGGCGTTTTCCGAACGGTGGAAACCGTGCTGGCCAAGCAGTTGCTGATGGAAGCGGGGCAACAGGAACGACCCTTCGAAACCGCAGAGGAAATTCTGATGCACTTGCTGGACGGTGGCTTTTCCTCCGCCGCCTATTTCCGTCTGCAGACCGCTGAAACGTACCTGGCTGATTTTCATCCCGAGGCGTTCGCACTGATCGATCTAATGACGTATCATACTGTGTATACAGGGAAGGACACGCTCAAGGACGAACTGACCTACCGCTTTTACGCCTCGCACCCCTTCCTTTATAAAGGCGACGTGCTGCTGTTTCTGCATAAAGGCTACAATATTGCCGATTTTGACGCGCTGGTCAGCGAATTCCATCTGAAGGTTGCTATTTCCGATCCCATCGGCGACCTGTTCGATCTGCCTGCGCTCTATCGCCCCGCCCGGGAGGCGCTGGATCTGATGACGGAAACGTCCTTTCACAGCGGCAGCGTGTTTCAGGTTTCGCAGCTCAAGCCGCTGCTGCTGTTGTCGAGCCTGCAGACCCGCAGCGATCTGGTTTCCGAAAGGATCCGCTTTCTTTCCGCCTGCGATCGGGAAAAGGGCAGCCAGTACTGCGAAACGCTGTATCATTACCTGTCCTCCGGCCGCTCCTTGAAAGAAACCTGCGCGGCGCTGTTTACGCATCGCAATACCATTCTCTATCGCATCCACAAAATGCAGGGCGAATACGGCGTTCCGCTGGACAATCCCTCCGCCCATCTGGAACTGCTGCTGGGCGTGTCGCTGGCGCTGTTCCGCACAAAGGGCGCGGATTTCTTCCTGAAAAAGGCGTGATACAAAATGCGGGCACCTCGTCTATAAAACGCTGCACCCGCTCCGATAATTTGCACCCGTTATTGCACCCAACAGGGTGCATCGTCCCATGTATCATAGTTCACCGGATTAGCCAACTAAGTCCTCATGTTTTGATACAAAGCATGAGGATTTCTTTTTGCATTTATAGACCGATAAACCGTCAGAATACATGCTATAACTACCAAATATGAGATATAGATGCAAGAAACGAACCACACGGCGTCATTTTACCGGATGGAGGTTTTCACTTTCCGGCCCTTTTTAGTCTCATCATACCCATACCCATTTTTCGGGGTCGAAATCAGAGATTTATCATGAAATGCACCCTACGT
>URWB01000111.1 GCA_900551415.1 uncultured Eubacteriales bacterium | reverse complement strand
CGAAGAGACATGAAACGGCAGTTAAAGAAAGAAGGGACAGCTGAGTTGTATGAGGTGGTTAATGACATTAAGGCGGTCTATATGTTGCATTACAGACTTCCTATTGATCTTTACCTGAGGCTGAAGCAACCACGTTAATCCGACTATTTTTCGATTGCACCATCCACTATCACCATCGATCTTCCCTGAGCACAACGTTCAACTCTCCCGCGTACGCCGTATACCTGCGCAAGGCTCTCTGCATGGATCACCGTTTGCGGGTCGCCGCTGTCGATAAGTTTCCCCTCTTTCAGCATGATGACCTGGGCGGCATGCCGCAGTGCGATATTGATATCGTGTAAGACGACCAGCGTAACCATATTGCGTCTTCGCGTTTCGCGCGATACAACATCCATCACATGGAACTGATAATTGAGATCCAGCGCGCTCAGTGGTTCATCCAGCAATAATAATGCGGGGCGGCGAATAAGCGACTGTGCAAGCCCCACCAGCTGCTTCTGACCGCCGGACAGCATCGCCGGATAAACATCTGCCTTGCTTTCCAGTCCGACCATCTTGAGCAGCTCTCGTCCATGGCGCAGTGCCTCCTCCTTCGGCTGTTTTTTGACCTTGATTGGCGCATAGGTGATATTCTCCATACAGGTCATGTGCGGGAACAGATTGAAGTGCTGAAACACCATGCCGGTCTCGCCCTTGAGGATCACTTCGCCGGAGGTCGGCTTGTTCAGGCCGTTGATGCAGCGCAGCAAGGTGCTTTTGCCGGAGCCGGACGGTCCGATGATGGCAACGATCTCGCCCTTTTCCATCGAAAAATCGACATGATCGACAGCCCGAAAATCCCCAAAGTCCTTGACGATGTCCTTCATTTCCAAAATCTTTTCCATCAATACTCCTCCTTCCGGTCATATCGCGCGAAGTACTTCTCCAGCCTGCCCGCGAACATGGTCAGGACCAGATTGATGAGCAGATACAGCAGCGCCGCGAAAAGCATCGGTGTGATATCCGTCATGCGGTTGACCGCACTGTTGGTCGCTTTCATCAGTTCCACCATCGGCAGTGCGGACGCCAGCGCGGTATCCTTGACCAGTGTGATCGCCTCGTTGACGATCGGCGGCAGCACCGCTTTCATCGTCTGCGGCAGGATGATGTCAAGCATGGTCTGCTTTTTGCTCAGTCCCAGCGCGAACGCCGCCTCATGCTGTCCCTTGTCCACGCTGTTGATGCCGCCTCGGTAAATTTCAGCCAGATACGCCGCGTAGTTCAGCACGAAGGTCAGAATGACCGTTACAAACACGCTCATTTTCATGTGCAGTACCAGCGGGAAGAAAAAATAAAAGAAAAAAAGCTGCAGCATCAGCGGGGTGCCGCGAAAAATCAAAACATAAAATCTGCACAGCCACGCGAGCGGTTTCACGCGGCTGTTGCTGCCGAGCGCGATCGGCAGACCGAGCGGCAGCGCGATCGCCAGCGTCAAAACGAAAATTTCCAGCGTCATGATTGTTGACTGCAACATATAGGGCAGGAATTTCGCTAAATATTCCATCATCTTGTATTACCTCATTTTTACTGACAAGAAGAAACCGAACAAAGCTGTGTTCTCTTCATCCGGTTCCTGTTCTTACTTAACTCTCCCTCCGTTTGGGAGGGGCTTTTTTTACGCGATCGGTTCAAAGACTACAATGTCTTTACCAAACCATTTGCTGCTGATCTCCGCTGCCTTACCGTTGTCGATGAGAGCCTTGATGGCATCGTTGACCTTGTCTCTCAGCTCTGTATTGCTCTTTTCAAAACCGATGACATAGTAGTCGTCGCCCAAGGAATAGGTGCATTCCTTCATTTCGCCGCCGAGGTTATTGTTGGTGTATTCCCCGAGTACCTGGTCAACCGCGATCACATCGACACGCCCCGCCTTGAGATCCATGATGGCGGTATCATAAGTTTCGTATTCACTGATGTTGTCTTTGAAGCTTTCATATGCTTCATTCGCCATCAGCATCTGCAGCGCGGAAGAGTCTACCTGTGTGCCGATCTTCAGATCTGCCAGCTCCTTCGCGGAAGTAACGTCGATATCGGAATCCGCCAGCGCCATCAGCACGATCTTGTTGTTTAAGTACTTGTTGGTCAGCGCCATGTTCTCCTGACGCTCCGGTGTGATGGACATTCCGTTCCATACGCAGTCGATCGTGCCGGCCTTGAGTTCCATCTCCTTTGCGTTCCAGTCGATCGGTTTGAATTCTACCTGCATGCCGAGTTCATCAGCCACCGCAGTCGCAAGATCGATGTCAAATCCGACCAGATTGCCCTGCTCATCGCGGAAGCCCATCGGGGCGAAGGCGTCATCAAGGCCTACCACCAAGGTCTCTTTTGCTGCATCCTGTCCGTCTGCATCAGCATCGCCGTCCTGCGCGTCATTATTGCCGCAGCCTGTCATCAGTGCCAGCGATGCCAGCAACGCGAGCAGCAGCACGCAGAGCACAAATTTATTCTTCTTCTGATTCTGTAACAACTTTTTCATTTTTTTCCTCCTACACTCTATGGTTCTTTGTTTCTTTGTTTCTTTGTTTCTTTGTTTTTGTTTTATGCTTTGGAAAATATTTTTTCCCCGGTTTGCTTTCATGTTTTAACGCTTTATCTAATTAAATCATTAAACAAATCATGACCTAAGCATACACAAAAAAAGAGAGCTTGTCAAGCCCTTTTTTTGCGATTTGTGTTTGTCGAATTTTGTCGGAAAATTTTCTCTATATTTCCCATATTATCCCTTGCATTTTCTTCTTGTTTGTTTTAGAATGGTTTTACAGATTCTGTATTTATCCACACATGCCGCGGACATACCCCTTGTGCAAGAACATGCCGGCTGCTTTTGCTATGACACAGAATATCGGCTGCTTTCCTGCTGCCCTTATTCGGAAAGGAGCTTTGATGCAAGAAAAATATGATACCAACACCATCCCGGCTGTCGATTGGAAGCCAAATCCGGATTTTCTGCCCTTCACCAACGACTTTATCTTCTCTCTGGTCATGCGCGACCCGACGCTTTGCCGGGAGCTGCTGGCACTCGCACTGCCCGAAGAGGATTTCGGTGAGATCAAAATTATGAAATCGCAGAATCCACTGATCGACGAGCCCGCAGATGGCGCAGAGGAGGCTGCGAATACCGAGACACAGGCAAACAGCGTGCGCAGCGACACACGCGCCCTGACGGTCGAAACGCAAAAATCACTGAAATTCGTCAAGGACATGCATGGCGTGCGTTTTGACGCATACGTAAAATCAGAGAACACTTGGGTCGAGATTGAAATGCAAGCCGTTTCCAATCTTCCTCTAGGTAAGCGCGCCCGCTACTATCAATCCAACATGGATCTGGACTGTCTGGAAGCGAGCACTGACTACACAGCACTCAAAAAATGCTATGTGATCTTCATCTGCACTTTCGACTACTTCAAAAAAGACGCACCGGTGTATTTTTTCCAGTCTTGGGATATCGAAAAAACTTGCCGCTGGACGATTTTTCGTATAAAATAGTGTTGAACGCAGCATGCTCTCCGGACAAGGTGCCGGAAAAGCTGAAACCACTCTACGCCTACTTGAATGACCCGCGGCAGAGTCAGGTTTCCCCGCTGACGCGCATGATCGACGCGCGTGTGAAAAAGTTCAATACGGACGAATGGAGGCGGAAGTACATGACATTCGAATATATGCTAAAGGAACGCGAACGCATAGGCATAGAGCAAGGACGTGCCGAAGGCGAAGCCATCGGTCTCAAAAAAGGCGCGGCGCAGAAACAGCGAGAGATTGCGAAGAATCTCAAGCATGCAGGGATTCCTGTTGACGTCATCGCGGAGAATACCGGGTTAACTGCGGAGGAAATTGAAAATCTATAGGTTCGCTGAAAAAGTTTGTCGTTGGCAAAGCTGAAAGCTTTACAAGTAAACACAAAGACCGCAAAGCAGGAATAAATGTGAAAAGTTCGTTCCTGCTTTTTTGTTGAGGTTTTCTCAAAGATGGTAAAGCAAAGCTGTGTTCTCATTTGCTTCTTTGTCGAAATATGTCGAGAAGTTTTTATATTTAATTCCATATTATCCCTTGCATTTTCTCCTTGTTTGTTTTAGAATAGTTTTACAGAATCTGTATTCATTAGGGCTTGCGCGCGGCTCGGAAACAGGAGGAAACTTTATGACTAAATACAAATTCAGCAACAAGCTGATGTTTGCGCTCGTCATGCAGGACGAGGAAATTTGCGCGGAATTCATTCAGCGCCTCTTCCCGGGAAAGAAGGTCAAGTCCATCACTTTCCCAAACGACATTCAAATCACACCGGAAAAAACAATTGTCACCGGAGTCCTATCGAAATCTGTTCGCTTAGACGTCTTATTCGAAGGCGAAGCAGAAGTGTACGACATCGAGATTCAAGTGGAAAAGGAGCCGGAACTTCCAAAGCGTTCCCGCTATTACCACACTAGCATGGACACGTATTTTTTAAAAAAAGGCAAACCCTACAAGGATCTCAAGCCGAGCTATGTCATCTTCATCTGCATGAAAGACCCATTTGAAAAAGGGGAAGCGATCTATCAATTTCAGATGATTGATAAAAATTTACAGTTGCAATTAAATGATGAAACCTATATAATGTCCTTATCACAGCGACTGGCAAGCTGAAAGCGCAGACAGAGCTGATGAAAGACAGATGTCCGAGCTAAGGTGATTGGCAAGCTGAAGGCGCAGACAGAGCCGTTAAGCGTCCGGACCAATAATCTTAGCAATCGATTGTCCGAAGGGCAAGATTCCGAAAGAACTGGAGACTTTCTTCACTTACGTGGGACGTGACGAGGTCGATGAACATGACGCTTTCGTTAAGCGCATTCACGAAAAGGTCGAGGAAGTCAACCGAGACACGGAGGTGACTGAGATTATGACACTGGAAGAAGAATTGAAGATCCGTTGGCACTATGGATATGATGAGGGCGCCGCGCAGAAACAGCGCGAAATCGCAAAAAATTTCAAGCAATCCGGTATTCCCATTGAAGTTATTGTGAAAAATACCGGCTTGACTACCGAGGAAGTTGAAAAATTGTAAACAGTACGTTGCTTACGCGGCAGGAGTGAATGAAACTCTCCTGCCGTTACTTCAAGAAAGAAGGCAGCTGTGATTCCAACGGTTTTCAATCTTTGCGCAGGTGATTCGATGATGGTCTTAGCCGCGCAAAACGCCCGAACCGGTATAGATGTTCGCTCCGTGCGGATTTTCTTTGATGTAGTTTTGGTAATCCATCTGATCCAGCTTGCGGTCTTCTCCGGTTGCTGTCATATAGATGTGGCCATCGAGTCCGTCGTTTATTCTGTAACAGATGTAATCCTTGCTTATCACATCTATCCATGTATTGTAAGGTAATCCTTCAAGAACCGGCTTGCGATCCGCGCCGCTGCGCGACGCGCTGTAGATCTTCGTGTAATCTTTTTCTCCGTTCGTCACCAGATAATACAATCGTCCGCCGTCTATCGCGCTGCCTTGGGCACTGGCTGTACTGATCGTGCGGATAAATTTGTCTTTTTTGCAATCAAAAATCCGCAGGCCGTCTTTCCCGAAGCTGGCGCCGTACAGATAGCGGTCCCCGCCGGAGTTGTAGGTATACGACGAATCAAAATCGCCGGATACCTTCTTCACTTTTTTCGTCTTCAGATCCAGGCTGTAAAGCGGCGTCCGCCTTGCGTAATCGCCGTAAACACTATAGTTCACTCTGTAATACAGCTTGCCGCCATAGACACTGACCAGCTGAATCTTTCCATTCCCCGCTTTTTGGGTGATCGTTTTGACCAGCTTTGCTTTGCTGCCATTGACGCTGCCGCAGTAGATGCCGGTCTTGCTGCCCTCTTGCCAGGTTCTTGTTTTCGTACTTTCCACAGTGTAATAGACTTTGGATCCGTTGGTCAAAATGCGTAAGTCGAGATTCCGGATCAAACTGTCGGTGTTTACTGTTTTGCCGATCAGCGTGCCCGCTCCGTCCTCGGTTTTGGAATAATAAAGTTTGCTCGCAGCCGGGCGTCCGCCCCATTCTGTCCAGTAATACCCGCCTGCCAAAGCTGTGCGCTCATTTCCGTTCTGTCCGAAGTCCGCCCGGTATTGACCGGAGGTCATAAACCCGCTCGCAAGCTGATATTTCGTCGCCGCATGAGCCGTACCGGTCATCAGCAGCATCGCGCAGATCAGCACCAACACAGCCGCCATCGCAGATACCATGGCTTTCATCTTTTTAAAACTTTTCTCCATCTTTTTCCTTCCTTTCCGACTGTCCGCTCACTCCTTGTACGCTGTTTTTGTTTTTTTATAAACAAAGTATCTGCCTTCATTATAGGGAACATCCCTCTTTCTGTCAACACAAAATCCCTTACTTGTTTTTTTGCTGCTTCCTGTTTCTTTTATCTGTATCTGGTGGTATAATAATTAAAAAGCATAAAAAACAACAAAATATAGTTAAATATCATCTTAAGGAGGAAAATCTATGAGCGCAGTAATCACAGGAGACGCGCCGCGCAAAGAAGCGCTGGCTTATGTCAATTATTTGGAAAAAAAATATAACCGCAAGTTAAAAAGCCTCGATATTCACCTCGACGGAGATTACGCGGATTTGAACTATGAATTTGAACAAGTGCCGTTTGAACGCATCCGCCGCATCACCGGCTATCTGGTCGGTACGATGGACCACTGGAACAGCGCCAAGGCCGCCGAGGAAGCCGATCGTGTGAAACATTCGCTGGACGACCCGTCTGCCTGCGGCTGTGGTCTGGAACAGTTATAGCTGCAACTCCATACTGGCCTTAGTCCGTTCCAGCCGCAAGCTTATCCTGTTTATCGCTGCATTTCCAGAGCGCCATCGGATGCTGCTTGATGCGAGCGAGAATATCTGCGTCTCGGAAAAGCAGCTCCGGGCGATATTCCTGCTGGCCGAACGAAGTCCAGAAAGAAAGCTCTTGTTCATTCGGTGTCAGAAGTTCTTCCAGATAGGCGGTAACCTGCTCGTGCGCCTGCTGCGTATCAAACCGAATACCACGGCGCAGTACCGGGATAAGGTCGGTTTTGACACGTTGTTGGGACACTGAGGCAATCTGTTCAAAATGGAAGCGTTCTGGAACGCTGCCGGAGCCAATGGCGCTATAAAACATGACACACTTTTTCAGCATGGGTTCCTGCGATTCGTCAAACAATCCATACTCCATCATTG
>URWB01000110.1 GCA_900551415.1 uncultured Eubacteriales bacterium | reverse complement strand
ACCTGCGCTGCTACTTTTTCCTTTGCCATTCCCACGCTGAAACAGTGGTTCCCTCAAGGTATGAAAGCTTCCTTTATCATCTCGTTTATTGAGCAAGTAGTCAATCACCGGTTCATCGCCTGCTACACCTTCGACTTCTCCATTTGTCAGCTTCTTAAGACCTTCCTCGATATTCTTGACAATGAGCAGCTTGTACTTAGGCATTCTGTTTTGTTGATTCTCTTTTTCCAGTAATTCCTGTGCGAAATCATCCTTGATTACAGCAATTCTTTTCCCTGAAAGCTCCTCCTTTTCTTGTATATCTTCATTTGTGACAACGATGGTTCCGATCATGCTATAAATTGGCTGCGTAAACAGGAAATCTTTTTCCCTCTCCTTTGTCCGATATAAGTCACTGGTATCAACTTTTTTTGCCGCAGTTGGTCAAAGATTTCGCCCCACGGCATCGGTTGACATACTACCGACATGGCACTTTCAATGGAAATTGATGACATATAGTCAATAATCAACCCTTCATATTTTCCGGTTACCTTATCAATGTAAGAAAACGGCGGCGCATTGCTGTCCGGAGAATAAATAATAGTCCCCTTATTTCGCATATAAGCATATTCTTCTTCTGAATATGGCATGGAGTAACGGATGTATTCTATAAAATTGATATCATATTTCATTTCTGTGAAAACCGCAAAACAGGTGAATACAACTGCGCTCATGCCTAAAATCAACAGGATTTTAGACAAAAGCGTCCGATTTTTGTTCATTCTCCGCTTCTCCTTCCTCAGATCGGGCAGTTATAACTGATCTGCCTCTGTGTACTCATCTTAGCATTTTCTAAACTTTCTTTATTCTATCATTTTTTTCTGACGATGTCGAGAGGGTGCATAATACCGAAAATCCGTAAAAAAATGCATTTCCCCATAATAAGGCCGCGCATTCCTGTCTCAAAGATTCCATTTGTAGTCACTACAAGCTTTTTTCTAAACAATTGTTGTAAATACAATCTAGCCTTTGTAGTGGCTGTTGTAAATACCTTTTTTCCTTTTTTCATAAAAAAACGTCACCGCATGGTTGACTTACCACTATCTCCATGAATGGGAGAGACAGAAACCGACAAAAATGCAACCGGCCTAGAATACAAGCGTCTGCACGAAAACTTCTTGAAATACAATCATTTTTCCGATACAATATTTTAAATACTATAAAACCACAATATCATTACAAGCATCAAAAAAAGAGTGCAAGAGATAAGGAGGAACGCGGATGTCGATCACAATGCGAGAACTGCTTCAAGTGGAAGAATTACAGAGTGCGGTCGTGCTTGCCGGTGCGGACGGACTGGATAAGGCCGTATGCCGGATCGCAACGATTGAAAAGCCGTTTGTCGATCATCCTGACTACTGCTACCGAGTGGCCCAGCCACATGATGTCTATTTTTCAATGCTCTATGCGTTTCATGACGCCAAGGAAAAGTTGCATGCAGAACTGGAATTCATGCGCGAAACTAAAAGCAGTGGCCTAATCACATATCAAAAAGATGTTTCTGCCTTGGATTCCGAGTTTTTGAAAAAAGCAAACGCTTATCACATCCCGATCGTCGCCATCAACAACGATGTTGGCCTCACGGAACTGACTTACCATATCATTGATCTAATCATTCAAGATGGAATCACGCAAATCCGAACTGCCAATTTGGAAAATCTTCTTTGTAGGGATGCTGCGGAGTCGGACTATCATCGTCAAATCACAGAACTGACAGGCGTGCTAGAACCATTTTCACAAAGTGTTTTTGTACGGACAAAAGAAAACATCCCGCTCAACTCTTTTCGAATTGCCTCAGAAGATTTCCTGCTCCCACTGTTTGACGGCATGCTGTATTTTATAAACGGAAAAAATGAACAGCATCTAAACGAGAAACGTAGCGCGTTTGTGCACAAGCTCCGCTCCTCTTCGACTTCTTATCGTCTGGGGATCGGCAGCATCCATGAAAGCGATGCGCTGAAACGTACCCTGCAGGAAAGCCTGCACGCATTCAGCTTTGCGGATTTTCTTAAAAAAAACAGCTGCCACTACGCTGATCTGCGGGAATACCGACTTCTGCTGCAGCTGAATGGATCTGACTGTCTGAGGGAGTGGCGAGATGTCTTTTATGTACCGTTGCAAGAATCAGACCTTAATGCGAAACTTGATTTGCTTCACTTGATGGAGCTTTATGTAAAAAAAGACGGCGATTACACCAGCATCAGCAATGAGCTTTTTATTCACGAAAGCACCGTGCGCTACCGTTTGAACAAGATCTATGAAATTCTCGGACTACATTCCTCCACACAGTTTTATGCGGAGGCGAAACTGGCAGTCTATGCGAACTGGATTCTGCAAGATTCGCTACTGCGCAGATTAAAGTAACGACCTGAAACATGTGGGGATTTTCGTACTGCTGACCGAATCGGTCAGGCAAGGCGAAATTCCCTTTTCTATTTTTTTGAAAAAAAATCCGTTTCTTTTCTGTTTTTTTGAAAAAATCTCATGCTATTTTTTAATTACAAAGCAAGCTTGTTTCGTTCTTGCCTGATCCGCAAGAGAAAAATGCAGGAGGAGAATTTTTATGAGAACAAAAAAAATGTGGGAAATGACGTGGCCTGAAGTGCAGGAGGCGATTGAAAACGGTATGGGTGTGATGCTCCCGGTTGGTGCCATTGAGCAGCATGGCTGTCATCTTCCGTTAGTGACCGATACCATCATTCCGACACGTTTATGTACGGAGATTGCTGAGAATACGAATATGATTGTGGCTGCTCCGGTTTCCTATGGCACCTATTCCAGACCACAGAGCGGCGGCGGACAAGGCTTCATCGGAACAACTTCCGTGACAGGCATCACACTGGTTCATCAGGTTGAAGACATTCTGCGCGAGTTTCTTCGCCACGGCTTCAAAAAAATAGTCATCTTTAACTGGCATATGGAGAATTCCAATTTTCTGTATGAAGCAGCTTATCGCGCAACGGAACGCGGCACTCGCATGGATGTCAAAGTCGTAGTCATGGAAACTCCATTTGACAGCTTTGACGACCAAACCATGGCAGTACTCTATCCGGATGGATTCCCTGGCTGGGGATTGGAGCATGCGGCTATGTTCGAAACAGCAATCATGCTGCACATCGCACCAGAATTGGTACTCATGGAACGTGCTGTCGACGGTGAAGTAGAAGATAAGGCATTCTACGATGTGCTTCCGATCGAACAGCGTTTCACAACGCCGAGCGGCAGTCTGTGGAAAGCGACCCTAGCGACAAAGGAAAAAGGCGCCTGTGCATGGAATGCGCTTCTGAATACTTTGATTCCGGTCATCCGCAAAGAATTTGAATAGTATGGAGGGAAAAGATATGACTGTCTTACTGAAATTTATCGTTTATTTTTCACCTCTTTGGGGAGGTTTTCTGCTAGCACTCGCAAATTTCTTAAAAAAATAGGAGGACGTCATGGTTATTAGAATTATCGTACTGATATTATATTTCGCCATTCTTCTGGGAATTGGCGTTTATACATCAAAAAAAGCAAAATCATACGCAGAATACAATCTGGCAGCAAGAGGAAACAACAAATGGATCGCCGGAATTTCCACGCAATCCTCTTCGACCAGCGGCTGGATGCTTTTAGCCATGCCGGGTCTGGCATTCACTTACGGTTTTGCCGCCATCTGGTGGCTGATCGGCTGGATGAGCGGCTCCCTCTTCAACTGGATCGTCTTAGCGAAGCGGCTCCGTATCGCAACCGAAAGCTATGATTCCGTAACCGTTGTTGAATTCTTTGAGAAAAGAACCGGTGACAAAAAAGGTCTCATCGGCCTAGTCTCCGGTATTTCCATCATCATTTTGATGACCATCAATTCTTCTGGAGAGCTGATTGGCTGCGGCAAGCTCATTCAGGCTGCATTCGGCATCAATTTTACGACTGCGGTAACCATCGGTCTGGTTATCGTCGTGGTCTATACCTTCCTCGGCGGATATATGGCCGTCAGCTGGAGTAATCTGCTTCAGGGCGCGCTGATGTTTGTCGCACTGCTGCTGGTTCCTCTCTATGCGATCTTCCACATGGGTGGCTTCGGTGTCCTCGCACAAAATCTCGCGTCTCTGGATCCGGAATTTTTCAATTTCCTGCATGGGACAACCGATCCAGTACAGATCGTTGTTCTAGTATCCGGCGGTTTGGGCATCGGCTTCATGTATCCGGGCATGGTACACGCACTGACTGGTCTAATTGCGATCAAAGCCCCTCAGGAGATTAAGGATGCCGGTCTAATCGCAACTATTTGGGGCTGCGCTGCGCTCGGTGGTGCTTCTCTGATTGGCTTTGCAGGAAGAGCTTTGCTTTCCGATATTGCCGATCCGGAGCAGACTTTCCTGGTATTGTCGGAGACCTACTTTAACAATGCCCTCTTTGCAGTTATGGCAGCAGCGGTCATGGCAGCGATTCTTTCTTCGGTCTGTGCTTATCTGATTGTGGCAACGGCTTCCCTCGGCGGCAGTGTCATCAAAAACTTTACAAAGATTGAGGACGAACACAAAATCGTCAAAATTGAAAAGATTTCCATGGTAATCATTGCACTGCTTGCTTATTATCTGGCCTTTAATGGAGGAAGTGTTCATACGGTCGCTATGTTTGCAGCTTCTGGGCTTGGTGCATCTTTCGGACCGACAGTCATTGCCAGCCTGTACGGAAACAAGATCAATTACAAGGGCGCCGTTGCCAGCATCTTGACTGGTCTGCTCGTGGTCATTGTTTGGTTCTACTCCGGCCTGTCCAATTATCTGTTTGAAGTATTCCCTGGCTGGATTGCAAGCACTCTGGCGCTTTTCCTGGTCAGCAAGGCTACTGGCGGTGCAACGGAAGAAATCACACAGGATTATGAAGCTTACAGAAAGGTTCTGAAATAAATGAGAAGTAAGAAAGTTGCAGAGCGTTACCGCATTTCCAAGCAGACCGCCATGGGAGCTTCCGATGAAGCTGCAAATCAATATGACGATTGCATTAATTTGAGTCTGGGGGATCCGGATTTCACAACTCCGGAACCGATTATTGCGCAGGCCTTTGCTGATGCAAGAGCCGGACACACCAAATATACGGATTTTCGCGGTGACCCGCAGCTGCGCGAAGAGATCCGAAAGTTCTACGCGGAAGAATATCAGATCCCGCTTTCGGATAAAGAAATTTTTGTGACGGCCTCCGGTTGCCTCGGTATGTATCTGGCGTTAGAAGCAATTCTAAACGACGGGGACGAGGTGATCCTTCAAGCGCCTTACTTCACGCCTTATCCGCAACAGGTCACACTGGCACGTGGAGTTCCGGTAGAACTGCCGACTTATGAAGCAGAGGATTTTCAGATCAACATTACCAAACTGGAATCCTTGATCACGCCGAAGACCAAAGCTCTGGTTCTCAATTCACCCTCGAATCCGACCGGTATGTGTCTCAGCATGGATACCCTGCAGAGAATTTCGGAAGTCGTTATCAAACACGACCTGCTTGTGATCGCGGATGACATTTACACCGCTTTCAGCTATGAGCAACCGTTCCGTCCGCTCTTGGGTATAGACGGCATGCGGGAGCGAACGATCGTCATCAACTCTTTTTCTAAGAATTTTGCGATGACCGGCTGGCGGATCGGCAACCTGATCGCTCCGAAAGAAATCATCGAGGTCGTGCAGGAGATCAACGAAAATGTAGTGTTTACCGCTCCATCGATCTCGCAGCGCGCTGCCATCTTTGCTCTGCAGCACCGTAAAGAACTGGAATCGGAAGTCCGTGAAATTTTTCGCGAGCGCATGTTCTTTGCCGCTGAGCAGATTCAGGAAACTCCGAATATGAGTATCCTTTATCCGCCAAAGGGCAGCATCTATCTTTTTATCAATATCAAGCGCACCGGCCTTTCTTCCGAAGAAGTCTGTGCCAGAATTTTGGAACAGGCTCATGTTCTGTTTCTCCCCGGAAACTGTTTCGGCGCCTGCGGCGAGGGCTACATCCGTATGGCCTGCACAGTCTCTGTCGATGCAATTGCAGAAGCATTTCGGCGAATTAAGGAAATGCCGCTATTTCAAACGCTGCAGGACTAAAAAAACGATGTTTTGATTTTACCTAAATCACAGTATTACGAAAACCCCACGATCTGCCATATCGTGGGGTTCCGTTTACTGCGTAAGTTTACTTCTCTTCTGCTTCCATCAGCTTGTCTATCAGCTCGATGGATTCCAGGATCAGGCCGTCGCAGTGTGCCTTTTTGTTTCCGCCTTTTTCCATGTTCGCTTTGAGCAGATCGGCGCAGCAGAGCATACCGTCATGCTTTTGGGCAAACGCTGTCTGGAACTGTTGGACAGATGCCGCGTCAGTGATGCCGGCTGCGCCAAGTGCCATCAGCGCCGCGGTCACAGCGCCGCACACGCTGCCGCGTTTCATGCCGCCGCCAAAATTCGCGGCGATGGCTGCTGCCTGCTCCTCTGAAAGTCCCAGCTCCGCAGCGTAAACCCGCAGGATCGTTTGCGCGCAATTACCGGCAGGCGGCACCTGCGCGCGGAGTGCTTTCGCTTTTTGGATGTGTTGATTCATATCTTTTCCTTTTTCATTTTGGGGGCGATTCCTCTGTACGCTCGCCCTCCTATTTTACCCGGTGCTCCGCGTCGCAGTAGATGCAGCGATATGCCTTTTTGCTGCGGTCTGTGAGGCGGAAGGTGTGGACGATTTCCTGCTCGACAGTGGTGATACAGCGCGGGTTCTTGCACTTGATCACATTGCGCAGGGTCTGCGGCAGCTCGAGGTGCAGCTTCTTTTCCAGCTGGCCGTCTTTGACCAGATTGACAGTGATGTTGCTGTCGATGTAGCCGAGCACGTCGAGGTCGATATCGATACGGTCATCGATCTTGATGATGTCCTTCTTGCCATATTTCGCGCTGTCCGCGTTCTGAATGACCGCGACACAGCTGTCCAGCTTGTCGAGCCCCAAAAGTTCATATACCATCATACTCTTACCCGCCTTGATATGGTCGAGCACGATTCCGTTTTTCACGCCATCTATATTCATAATTTGCCTCCGTTCTGATTCACATAGTTCATTTACCCAAGAAAATATCTTCGCATGATTCTTGCGGCTTGCCGTACGTTTTGCGCGCGCACCACCCCTTATACCTCTCTCTTGATGCCGAGCAGGAAAAGGATCAGCGCCATGCGGATGTGCTTACCGCAGAGTGCCTGGAAGAAATAGCAGGCGCGCGGATCGTCATCGACTTCGACTGAGATCTCGTTGAC
>URWB01000109.1 GCA_900551415.1 uncultured Eubacteriales bacterium | reverse complement strand
AAACAGAGTGGATAAAAATGAATAAAAATTACCTATAGTCTACCCAGTCTCGGAAAAAAAGTCAATCAACACAACCGCCAAGCCGGAGGGAACCGGGGACGGCCCCTTTTGTGCGGCCTGGAGGGCCCGGAGCCAAAAGCACAAAAAAGAAAAATTCCCTCTTGCATTGGGCTGTGGGTTCTGGTATCATAAAACGAAATGTGGGGAAGGAGAGGATGCTTGTGTTCGGGCTGCTGACGAACGACCGACTGCTGCGGGAGGCGGATTCCTCCCTTTCTCCTTGTTTTTGTTGACAATCACGTGGTGATTGTCTTTTTTTTGCCCAAATGCGGGCCAGACGCAAGAGAGAAGAGAGAAGGAGAGACGACATGAACACCAATGAACCCATCCGCGACGCCCGGCAGCTCGGCCTGCCCAAGATGCTGATCCTGGGCCTGCAGCACATGTTCGCCATGTTCGGCGCGACCGTTCTGGTGCCGATCATCACAGGGCTGAGCATTTCAGCGACGCTGCTGTTCGCAGGTCTCGCGACCCTGTTCATGCACGTTATGACAAAGAATAAGGTTCCGGTATTCCTCGGTTCCTCTTTCGCTTTTCTCGGTGGCTACGCGGCAGTCAAGGAAGCCGGCGTGGCAGCCGGAATGACCGAAGCCAAAGCACTGACCTACGCCTGCATCGGTGTCGCGTGCGCAGGGCTGCTCTATCTGGTTTTATCGGCAATCTGCAAAGCATGGGGTTCTTCCAATGTCATGAAATATTTCCCGCCGGTCGTAACCGGTCCGATCATCATCGCGATTGGTCTGAACCTGGCGCCATCCGCGATCAATAACTGCAGCGCGAACTGGTGGATCGCCTTGGTTGCGATTGTCGTGGTCATCGTCTGCAATATCTGGGGAAAAGGCATGATTAAAATCATCCCGATTCTGCTCGGCGTCATTGCCTCCTATTTTGTCGCGGCGGTTTCCGGCAATGTGGATTTCACGCTGGTCAAAGAGGCTGCTTGGCTTGGTGTGCCGGTCGTATGGCAGAATACCGGTTTATCCGTATTCACAAACGGAGATACCGATTGGGGTATGGTCATGACGTCCATTATCACGATTGTGCCGATCGCGTTCGCGACCATGATGGAACACGTCGGTGATATCTCCGCCATCGGCGGCACGGTAGGAAAGAACTTTATCAAAGATCCGGGTCTGCACAGAACCCTCATCGGCGATGGTATCGGTACCACAGTCGCGGCGCTCTTCGGCGCGCCGGCCAATACGACCTATGGTGAAAACACCGGTGTGCTCGCACTGACCAAGGTTTACGACCCATTCGTCATCAAACTGGCGGCTATCTACGCGATCATCCTTTCCTTCTCCCCGAAATTCGCGGCAATCATCGAGGTTATGCCGACTGCGACCATCGGCGGTGTATCCTTAATTCTGTACGGTATGATTTCGGCTATCGGTGTCAGAAACGTCGTGGAAAACAAAACTAACTTCCAGGATTCCAGAAATGTTATCGTCGCGGCTCTGATTCTCGGCCTTGCCGTCGGTATCAACTTCTCCGAAGCAGGCGCGATTCCGATCGTCATCGGCAGCATCACCATCAATATGACAGGTCTTGCGGTTGCCTCCATCGTTGGCATCATTCTCAACGCGGTACTGCCGGGCAAGGATTATCACTTCGCGGAAGAGCCGGATGAAACGCTTGCATCATCCCTCGGCAAATACTAAACCAAAGCGCGCGATTTCAGGTCACGCAAGAACTGAAACAGAACTTTCCAAAAAATACAATCACGAAAAAAGCCGCTGGAGATCCCGGCGGCTTTTTTCAAACAAAAGCGCTGCGCATGCGCAGCGCAAACCTATCGATCCTATGAACAAAAATCATGGAGGAAATACGATGATCGTAAAAGCAGAACTCATGACAGCGGAGGATATGAGCCGCGCACTCAAAAGAATTTCACATCAAATCATTGAACGTAACCACGGCGCAGATAATCTTGTCCTGCTCGGTGTGAAACGCCGCGGACTGCCGCTCGCGCAGCGCCTTGCCAAAAATATTCTCGCCATTGAGGGCGTCACGGTTCCGGTCGGCGAACTGGATATTACGCTCTATCGCGACGATCTGACCGAAATTCAACCGGATCCGGTCATTCATCCGAGCAACATCGACTTTGATATCAACGGGAAAGATGTCATCCTCGTCGATGATGTTTTCTATACCGGACGGACTGCCCGCGCGGCTCTGGATGCGGCAGCCCGATACGGCCGCGCGGCTACCATCCAGCTCGCGGTGCTGATCGATCGCGGACACCGCGAGCTTCCAATCCGCGCCGACTACGTCGGCAAAAACGTGCCGACGGCAAAATCCGAACTGATCGCCGTCAATGTCATGGAGATTGACGGAGTCGAAGGTGTCGTGCTGATGGAATAGCTGCGGCACCTCGCAGCAAGCGTCCTTTCCCTGATCATGCAGCTGCTTGCTGCATTCCTATTCTTGCTTTCCTGCTTCGGGGTCGATGAGCACAACGGACACATCATTGACATTCGTGCCGGTCGGCCCGGTGATCAACAGACCATCGCATGCTGCAAGCCCATGATAGGCGTCGTTTCTGCGCAATACGTCCGCAATGCTGATCTCTTGCTGCTGCAAAGCGCAGGCACTGTCTCCGTCCACATAGCCTCCCGCAGCGTCGGTCGGACCGTCTGTACCATCTGAACCGATTGAAAAGACGGCAAGATTGCGTTTCCCGGAGATCTCTGCGGCAGCAGCCAGAGCGATCTCCTGATTGCGGCCTCCAAGACCGTCTCCCGTCAGCTTGACTACGGTCTCCCCGCCCGCGATGAATGCGATTTTCTCCTGCCTGTCGCTGTAATAGCTGCCGATGGAGCCTAAGAAGCAGCCGGCCTCTCTGGCCTGACAGTGCAGCTCCGTCGTCAAAATGACCGGGCGATAGCCCAGCGCCGTACATGCCTTTGCTGTCGCACTGCATAACTCCTTGACACTACCCGTCACGATCGTGGTCACATTATCCAGCGTTTTCGGCGTTTCGATCTGCAGCAGTTTCTCTGCGTCCGCAGAGATCTGAATGCCATACTTTTTGATGATGTGCAGGGCCTGCCCGCAATCGCTGCTGTCCGGATAAGTCGGTCCGGAGGCAATCATATCGATCGGATCTCCGATGATGTCTGACAGGATAATCGCATACACCTGTGCAGGCTTGCATAGTACTGCAAATTTTCCGCCCTTGACAGCGGACAGGCGTTTGCGTATCGTATTGATCTCCACGATGTCCGCGCCGCTTGCAAGCAGCTGTCTGGTGACTGACTCCAGTTCTTCCGCACTGCAGAGCGGTTTTTCAAACAGCGCGGAACCGCCGCCGGAAATCAGAAGTAAAACCTGATCTTCTTCGCGTAAATGCGATGTCATCTGCATCACCTGCTCCGTCGCGTCAAAGGAATTCTGATCCGGCACCGGGTGACCCGCTTCAAAGCAGCGCACAGCAGGTATCTCGTCCTGCACATGTCCGTATTTGGTGATCACAATACCCTGCGTGATTTTTTCGCCGAGGATCTGCGATGCCACCGATGCCATCTTCCATGCGGCCTTGCCGATGGCGACAAGGTAGATATTTCCTGCCTTTTCTGACGGTCTTTCTATTCCCGCGGGCAGAGCTTCCGCGTTCTCTGTCCACCGCGGATCGATCTGCGCTAACGCCCGCTTGACTGCATGATCCGGCTGCACCGCTTGGATCGCCGCATGAACGATCTTTTGGACGTCGAAATATAGTTTTTGATTCATTTTTATCTCCTGGTTCTACTCCCTTGAGAATCAAACGCGCGCGCCCGCGCGTCGAAAAAACGTTTCCGTCTGCTATACGCTATCCGCTATCCGCGCACGACCGGACAAAGCACAAGCTCGCCCTGGATGTTCATCTCGCCGTCTGCTTTGAGCGTGCGGAAGATATATTTGCAGTCTGCGGGAACTCCGTACTGTGCCGCGTCTGACTCGCTCAGCAGGATCGCATTGCTGCGCAGGATCGTCAGCACATCACCCAGCGGCGCTTCTTTGCTGTAATGCACACGCGCGAAACTGACGCGATGCGTCCCCGCCGCGAGCTCCGGCACATAGTCGCAAAGTACATCTAAATAGTAGGTATTGTTCATATGCCCGTTATAGTCCAAATCGCTGTAACGGACTTCTTTTTGCCCGACCGTCTGCATGGCGGCCAGTGTTTCCTTGTCGATGCGGAACTTATCCTTCAGCAGCTCACGATATGTACCGTACCAGTAATTAGAAAAATCCACATCCTCTACCTTGAGAATCTTGCGGCTCGCAAGGTCCACCAAAGACCACTGCGTCGCCGCAAAGGCGACTGTCTCCGTTCCACGCTGCAGTGTATAATTGCGAAAGAACGTCGCCCTTGTGCTCGGACATGGCCAGGAACTGGATACCAACGCCTCTTTCAGCCCAATCTGCTCCGGAATCGCAAGATCCACGCGTGCCAGCATCAATGCCTTTCCCGCATCCACCAAATCCGTATAGGACGGTTTCTGCGTCGCCATCTGATTCGACGCCGCCTCCTGCATCAGCTGCCAAAGTCCGGATGGTTTGCCGATCTCATTGCGATCGACCCGGTAGGTATCCAAACTGCAGCTCTCCTCATATTGTGATTTTTCCATTTCCTATCATTCCTCTTTTCCATTTTCTTTTCGTTTTCGCTCTTTACGATCCCGCTGCTCACTTTACGAGATCATCTTGCCCTGCCTGTTCACGACCCGTCAACCCTTGATTTTGAGCGACCGCAGATACGCCTTCCGCTCCGGTGCGATCCGGTAACTCTCGATTGCCTTTTGGATTGACTTGTTCTGCACCCAAGGCGCCAGGGTCTTGCTCTCAAACAGCCCGACTGTCCGCTCGTACTGCTTGATCAGCGCGAAGCTGTAATACCACGCGATTGCCATGTTGACATAGTATTCTTCACTGTGAATCTCCGCCAGACGCACAAGGTCTTCCGGCTCAAACGTTTTTTCCTCTAAGAAAAACGTCAGCAGCGTCACGATCGTGAAACGCGCGCGATAGGTCTCGTCACCGGAAAGCCACGGCAGAACGGTCTCCCTCACACGCGCAAGATCACTTGCAAAAATCTTCGGCGGCAGCATATCACAGGTCGCCCAATTGTCGACATACGGCAGGAAACGATCTATCAGCCGCAAAGCCTCATCGGTCGTCTCCGCCAGTGTGTCGATCAGCAGTCCGTGCAGGCAGTTTTCTTCGTAATATTTGTGCGGGAGCACTTCCAAAAACGCGCGTGCCGTTTCCGGTGCCTGCTTCCATAAGGTTCTGGCGTAAGCGCGCATGTGCGGCACGCGCACGCCGATAATCGTTTCCTTATCGACATTGGGAATCAATTTCGCGTGAAAATCTCGGTAGTTTTCATCCTGCATGGCGAAAAGTGCCGCACAGATCTCGTTCTCCGTTTGGAGCGGGCGCTGCAGCTTTGCCCGGATGTTACCTAGCTGTTTTGTTTCCTTCCGTATGGTGGTTTTGTTTTCGTTCATCGCTGATGTTGTCTCTACTTCTCAAACGTCGCGTCAATAGCCTTAAGCAGCGCATTACGCAGTCCATTCTCTTCCAACGCAGCAACACCGCGGATCGTCACACCGCCCGGCGAGCACACCTGATCCTTGAGCACACCCGGATGCAGTCCTGTTTCTAACTGCAGCTTCGCGGTACCCTCCATGCCGCAGCATCCGATGCGCTCCAATATGAACTTGAAGATATGGAAACAGCGATTCTTACAGGCAATACGGCGATCATGAAACTCCGGGAATCTTCTGATGTCATGGATATTATGACAAAACTCCGCAGCGACTGGGGATTGTTTTATCCTGAAGAAATCCATTCATAATGACTGCTCAATCTATATGCAGATGTCACCATGATATCTGCATATTTTTTCTTATTCGTTTCAAACTGCGGACAGAATTTGTCAAATATGCTATAATGAAGTTTACGATTACAGCAGGCTGCGGCTATTCCGGCCTGCTATACGCTGTGCAGCACAAACACGCATTCACAGCTGAAAGGAGTTTTCATGGCAATTACCAGAATGACTGTTATCAAATCCTCCACTGATGCAGATTATCGAAAAGGTCAGGACATTTTTTTGATCGATAAGCGCATTAAAAACTTTGAAACGGATATTAACACACTGACAGGTACCCCTATGATCACCGCTACTGTCCTTGATGCAGACGGCAGTGAACATGAAACCCAGGTATCCATCGATGAAGATGAGAGCCAGATTGTCGGCAGCTTATGTTCCTGCACCGATTTTTACCAATCAGAAGGGCTCTGCTGCCACTGCGTCGCTATCCTTTTGAAATATATCTCCAGACGACATATTCAAACAAGCTTTCCGTCAAAAAACCAAAATCGGATTGGCCAGACATTGATTGAATCTTATATTCATCAATCTTCCGGCACCCACTATCCTGCTGAAGCATCCGAAACCAAAGTTCTGATTGAATTGGAGCCAATTCTTCATAAACAATATCATAAACTTTCCGTCGACTTCAAGATTGGCACCGGCAAGAAATACGTCATCAAAGACTTGCTGGAGTTTTCCCGCCTTATTCGTCAAGGTGAATTATTTCAATATGGAAAGAATCTGAAATTTTTCCATGAACCTGCGGCTTTCACTTCTGAGAGCCGCAGCATGCTGGCGTTTATTATGCAGCGGATTGAAGAGTACGAATACCATTTCCACTGTGTTCAGGACAGCACTTATCGTTTCCAGACAATGAAAGCACTGCGTTACCTTCCACTGTCTCCAACTGCTGTCGACATGTTTCTGAATATGATGATCGGACATACACTTCAGTTTGATCTCGATAATCATATCCGGACCATTTATGTTACAGATGGAGACCCGGAACTTACGCTTGAACTCAAAGCCGAAGATAGTGACACCTACCATCTGACCATCGAAGATTGTCTGATACTCTCCGGTGCCCGGACGTTCTGGATTCTAAAAGATAAAATCCTGTATCGCTGCTCAGAAGCCTTCAAAAAGGACATGCAGCCCTATCTGACAGAGTTAAATCGTCAGAAAGTCCGTGAAATCACACTTTCCGAGAAACAACTTCGACCTTTTTACGGCAGTGTACTGAAGCATCTGGAAGCCCATACGGATTTTCACACTGAAGGTGTTGATCTGACCGATTATGAACCGCCTGAAGCGCATTTCAGTATTTACCTTGACAATCCGGCTGAAAATATCATCAGTTGTACAGCTTATGCTCGTTATGGCGAAGAAA
>URWB01000108.1 GCA_900551415.1 uncultured Eubacteriales bacterium | reverse complement strand
TAACGAAAAATTTCCTGCGTCATATAAAATGCTTGTCAAAACCGTCTGTGGCGTTGCTAGCTGCAGGCGGTTTTTTCTGCGCATTTGACAGTTTTCGACCGGTGCGGTGTCAAGGGTGAACGAAAAATTCTGCGTCATGCACACGCAAATGATAGGTGGCTCCGCGAGGGGTCGCTTTTGTATTGCAGTTCTGGCAAAAATGTGGTATACCTAAAGGGTAGTGGAGTTGGACGAGGGTGCCGTGCGGAGGGTCTGCGGGGCAACGCGGACGCGGTACTGCTTAGAACGAAAAAAAGGAGGATACGAAAATGGACTTAATTACAGGCATCAAGGAAAGAAGAAGTGTCAGAAGATTCGCGGATAAACCGGTTCCCAGAGAGCTGATCGCGGAGGTTGTGGAGATCGCAAGATTCGCGCCGTCGTGGAAAAACACCCAGATTGCGAGATATATCGTGGTGGAGGATCCGGAAAAAATCGCGGCACTCGCCAGCGATAAATGCACCTACGGATTTGAATACAATATCAAGACCATCGCTAAGGCACCGGCGGTGGTACTGCTGACAATCGTGGAAGGACGTTCCGGCTTTGAAAAAGACGGCAGTTTTTCGACGCCGAAGGAGGACAGATGGCAGAATTTTGATGCGGGTATCGCGGCACAGACTTTCTGCCTGGCAGCCTACGAAAAGGGGCTGGGCAGTGTGATTCTCGGTTATTTTGACGATGCAGAGGTCAAAAAGGTCATTCCGATTCCGGAAGGACAACAGGTTGGCGCGATCATTCCGATCGGCTTCCTGCCGGATGGTGAAGCCGCAGCTCCGCCGAGAAAAGACGTGAGCGCGCTTTTAACCTTCATCTAAGCCTGCGGGAATGCGCGGGGAACTTTCTCCATCACACACTTCATCTGTTCATCATCTGTTCATCTTTCACGTGCTCTTCGTCTAAGGCGGCGGGAATATCGCGGCGCTGCACGGGCGAAGATAAAAGCAGCTTGCGAAGCAAGGAAGATGCGGACTCGGCAAGCGGCGCGCCGAGAGACTAAGAAAGCTTCAGCTGTTTTCCGTTACGTTCTGCGCGATGAATTTGAAAAAACAAGTGAAAGTTCCCATTTTCGCGATTTTTACGCAAAAAGATGAACTGCGGCTTCTTGATGGTGGTTATGCAGATGGGCATTTGCGGGGAAAATAGAAGTTTGTTCCATCCTCAATGCCTAAAAATGTTAGACGCCACAATATACTTCAAGATTTCTTGTGAATAACGACAAAATAGAGGGGGTGTGGCTGAAACACCCATGATGAAAAGGAAGCGTAGCTGCTCTGCGTTACATCTTTTTGCGGTTTTTGTAGCAAAAAGCGGCGCAAACGTGAGTACGGGCAGCCAAGGCGGTCTGCGCGCGTTGGGAATATGCAGGCAGGGCAGCATCTCGCGCAATGCCGGTGGGGAAGCAGGGGCGGACGCTCGCTGAGTACGAACGCGTACCCGGGCGGGGCACTCGCTTGGCGTTACAGACAGAGCAGCCGCTTGTTTGGGCGCGATGATAGGAAAGAAACAGTCAGGCGGTCTTGCCGGCAGCTCCGGTATGGCCGCTTTTGTTATTATGGAGAGGAAATATCGCTTGCGATATTTCCGGAATATCAACAAAAGCACCTTGCGAAACGCCTGCCATGCATGGCAGGCATAGGTGCAAAGAAATCTACGATTCCGTTTTGCACGCTTTTGTCAGAACAATCAGGGCGCTGATGGTAAGCGCGAGACCCAAAAGACCGGATGGCGCGGGAATTTCGGTGTAGAGCAGGATACCTAAGAGCATAGCGGCGGTCGGTTCCGCGCCGCAGGAAAGAATCGCCGCGTTGCCGGAATCGATATATTTGATGGAAAACGCGTAAAAAAAATTCGGTAAAATGGAGGTGACCAGTGCTTGCGCGAAATAGAAGGCGGAGCCTTTGAGCGGCGCAGCCGAAACGAACGCGCCAATCGCGTTCCAATCGGCAAACGGAGTCAGAATCAGCGTAGTGATTGCGAAGACATAAATATTGATGGTGAGGGCGTGATAGTTTCGCTCTGTCAGCTGCTTGGAATTGATGGTGTAGATCGCGTTAAAAAACGCGGAGCCGAGGCCGGTTAAGATGCCGACGCTACTCCAGACAAGTTCGGAATGACTGTCGAATACACCGCTGATCAGAGCGCAGCCGACGACTGCCGCAAGCATACAGGAGACCTTGACGGGCGTGATTTTTTCATGAAAAAAGACGGCGCCCAGCAGCAGCACAAAGATCGGGCAGAGGCATAGCAGCACCGAAGCCAGCGTTAAGGTCAGGATGCCGACGCTGGTGTTGTAGCAGACGTTCATCAGCAGATAGCCGTTGACAGCCGCCGAAAGGAAGAACGGAAGGTCACGCAGGTGAATCCGCAGCAAGCTCCGGTCGTAAAGCAAAAGCACGATCAGCAGAAGGCAAAAAGAAACCAGCGAACGGGAACACATGATGGAGATGTTGCCAAAGCCCGCGGTTTTTAACGTGCGGACAAAGATGCCGCCGGCGCCCCAGCAGGAGCCGGCAATCAGCGGAAACAGCATTGCGATTTTTTTCATGGAAATCTCCTTTGTGACGAAACTTTGCGCGGCGCTCGGAACAGACCGCGAACATGAAGCATTATAGCATGCGGTATCGAAATTTGCAAAAGAATCTTGCGAAGCGCGAAAGGCACAGAATGGCGCAAGATGCCGCCTGGGAGGGACGCAAAGGTCGGCGCGATGCCGCCGTAACGCTGGTTTAAAGATGCCGAGCAGAGCCTCCGGAGCGCCGCGATGCGATTTTTGTTGCGGGAAGGGGAAAAAAGAGGTATAATGTAGCAGATAAGCTTTGAAAAAGGCTTTTTTTCGTGCGCGAACGCGGCAATATGGTTCCGGAAGACGTGAGATGACCGTTATATTTAGACTTCACGCGCACTTATCATGGGAACGCAGCGACAGACTTCCGGAAGACGTGTGGGAATCGCGGCAATGAGGGGAAACAGAAAAAAATGAGGATAATATGAGACGAGACAGACGAGAAGAAATCATCGCGCAGATGGAAGCGGAGAAACGAGCAGAGAAAAAAAGACGCGGGAATGGCTTTTGCAGATTCCTTTCTATCTTATATACGCTTTTGGCGGCGGCCTTTGTCGCGCTGCTGATCAAGCTCGACGCGCTTCCGGCGAAGTATCTTTATGCGGGGATTGCCGTACTGGTCATCGCATCGGTGTTCATCGTGCCGGTGATGTTCAGCAAGCGAGGCAAAAAAGGCAGGAAAATCGGAGCTTCCGTTGTCGCGCTGCTTCTGATCGGAGTGTTCGGCGTTGGCACGTGGTATCTGACAGATACGCTGCATTTTATCGATACCATTACGCAGGTCAAGCAGGAAACAGAAGACTATTACGTTGTTGTGCCGCAGGAAGCGCTCTTTGAAGACATCAACGGGATTGACGGACAAATTGTCGGGACCCATATGACGAGTGATTTACGCTATTCGGAAGCGAAGGCGAAGCTGCAGGAGGAGGTCCAGGTGACCTATGCCTATGAAGCAGATGTCAAAACCTTAATCGAAAAACTGCTCGCGGGAGAATATCAGGCGATCTTTTTGCCGGCGGCCACCTACGACAATTTGAAGACGGCAGAGAACGCGGACAGTGGAATCGACGCGGATCTGGACACTTTGGCGAAGGTGCTGGCAACAATTTCGATTCCGATTGAAACCGAGGATCAGACCTCCGCGGTCGATGTGACGAAAGAGAGCTTTAATGTCTACATCAGCGGTTCCGACATGTCCGGTTCTATCGACGTTACGAACCGCACGGATGTCAACATGATTGCGACGGTCAATCCGCGGACGCATGAGGTGCTGCTGACCTCAATCCCGCGCGATTATTATGTGACGCTGCCGACCAAGAATGCGAAGGACAAGCTGACGCATTCCAGCCTTTACGGGATGCAGGAAAGCGTCGGCGCGGTGGAGACCACGCTCGGCATCGATATCAACTACTATCTGCGTGTCAACTACAGTACGATCATCAAGCTGGTCGACGCGATGGGCGGCATCGATATCAATTCGGAACATGACTTCTATACCTCGGGCATGAAGGGAATGCCGGAGCTGAACGGGCACCACTTTACCAAGGGTGTGAATCACGTCGATGGAAAGCTGGCACTGGCGTTCTGCAGAGAAAGACATGCTTTCCTGTCCGGTGATATGCAGAGAAACGAGAATCAGCAAATTGTGCTGGAAGCCATTCTCAAAAAAGCACTGAACAGCAAGACGATTCTGACCAAATATACCGCCCTCCTGGACGCAGTCAAAGAAAACATGTCAACCAACATGACACCGGAAGAAATGTCAGCGATTATCAAAATGCAGCTTGCTGATATGCCGGACTGGAAGATCGAAAGACAGGCGATTAAGGGGACTAACGCGTTTGAATACTGCTACGCGCTCGGCTTTAAGGCGGCGACGGTCGATGCGATTCCGGAGGAAGAAGCGAAGGCTGTGGATGAAATTGTAAGAATAGCGACAGAGGATATACAGACAGAAAGCGGGACAAAACAAGATGCAGAGCAAGAAGACGGACAGAAAGATGAAACGGGTGATCGCTAAACAGAGCAGAACGAAGACCAGCATCGTCTGCGGCACAGAGAATCCGGCAAGCCTGGGGTGTGACTTTTATGAGCTGGAGGATGGAGAACTGGCGACCTTTTTTACGCCAAAAGAAATCCACGAAGGTCACGACGGTATCATGCATGGCGGGCTGTCTGGCGCGATTTTGGATGAAGTGATGGGACGCTGCAACTTTGTTGAAGCCGCGGACGGAACGCTGTACAACCCGTATGTGACCGGCGAAATGACGGTGCGCTACTATTTGCCGATCCGCGTTGGGACAAAAATGCGCGCGTTCGGGCGTGTTGACCGCAGCGAGGGCAGGAAAAATTTTAACTCGGGTGAAATTTTGGACGCGGATGGCGTGGTTGTCGCGGAGGCAGCCGGTATTTATATCCGAACGAATTTTATCGACGACCAAAACGTGCCGGAGGGAGAAAAGCGAGGGATTCTGCCCCTGACTGCCGAAGACCCGGCGGAGCTTTGAGATTTTCCCGGGAAAAATCCGAAAAAGCGGGCAAAATTCAAAAAAGAATATTGACATTGACAAAGCGCTGTTCTATAATTAATAGGCAACTTTATGATTATGCATAAGCAGAGCTCCCCAAAAGGGCTCTGAATTTTGAGTTAAACGGAGGACAATCAACATGAGAGTGAAAGTAATGCTGGCATGCACAGAGTGTAAGCAGAGAAACTACAATACGATGAAGAACAAAAAGAACGATCCGGATCGTATTGAAATGCAGAAATATTGCAGATTCTGCAAGAAACACACGCTTCACAAGGAAACCAAATAAGGAGAGATCATTATGGCAAACGAAGCAAAAAAGAAGTTCAGCTTTAAGGAATATTTCAAATCCGTAAAAGTTGAAATGAAAAAGGTTGTATGGCCGACCAAGAAGGAAACCTGGTCCTATACAGCAGTGGTTATCGCTACTTGTGCAGTTTTCGCATTGGGATTCTGGTTAATCGATACAGGCGTTCTTGCGGCGCTGAAGGGTATTTTGAACATCTCTTTCAGCTAATTCCGCGAGCAATCGGGACTTTACTTATTTATGTAGGGGCTGTCAAAACGGCGGTCTCAAAGCAAAAAGAAAAGAGAAGGTACGAAAATGTCTGATTTTGAGAACAAAGGCGTTTCTCCTTTAGAGGGGGAAGGCATTCGTGGAGATGGCCAGGCGAAATGGTATGTAGTGCATACTTATTCCGGTCACGAGAATAAGGTAAAAGTGAATATCGAAAAGATGGTTGAGAACCGCGGCATGCAAGACCTTATCATCGACATCGTTGTACCGACGGAAGACCGCGTTGAGATCAAAGACGGACAGCGTAAAATCAAAACACGGAAGATGTTTCCGGGTTATGTAATTATAAAGATGATTGTTACCAATGAGTCCTGGTATCTGGTGCGAAACACACAGGGTGTAACGGGATTCGTGGGTCATGGCTCCGAACCGATTCCGCTGACAGATGAAGAAGTCGCCAGAATGGGAATCGAAAAAGTGTATATTGACCTCGACGTAGAAGTCGGCGAGACAGTGCGCGTTATCAGCGGTCCTTTCGAAAGCTTTATGGGCACAGTAGAGGAGATCAACAAAGAGAAACAGGTACTGAAAGTCAAGGTTTCTATGTTCGGGCGAGATACCCCTGTAGAATTGGAATTCAGTCAGGTGGAAAAAATCTAAAGAAAGGAGAGAAAAAAATGGCTAAAAAAGTAGAAGGCTATATCAAACTTCAAATCGCGGCAGGCAACGCAACTCCGGCACCTCCGGTAGGTCCGGCGCTCGGTCAGAAGGGTGTCAACATCATGGACTTCTGTAAGCAGTTCAACGCAAGAACCCAGGATCAGCCGGGCATGGTAATTCCGGTCGTTATTACGGTTTACGCTGACAGATCCTTCACGTTTATCACCAAGACACCGCCTGCAGCAGTGCTGCTGAAGAAAGCGGCCGGACTCGACGCGGCATCCGGAGAACCTAACAAGAAGAAGGTTGCCACATTGACAAGAGCGCAGGCTGAAGAGATTGCCAAAACCAAGATGCCGGACTTAAACGCAGCAAACTTGGAATCCGCGACAGAGATGATCAAGGGAACCGCGAGAAGTATGGGTATCGTCATTGAAGATTAATAAGAAGTGGAAGACGAAAGTCGTTAGTACCACAAGGAGGTAAACATGCCTAAAAGAGGTAAACAGTACAGAGAAGCTGTCGCCAAATTTGACAAGACAGCTTTGTATGAAGCTCCGGAAGCGTTAAAACTCGCGGTGGAAGCTTCTCACGCGAAATTCGACGAAACCGTCGAAGTTCACATCAGACTTGGTGTTGACGGAAGACACGCGGACCAGCAGGTCAGAGGCGCGATCGTTCTTCCTCATGGAACAGGTAAGACAAAAAAGGTTTTAGTATTCGCTAAGGGACCGAAAGCGCAGGAAGCGGAAGAAGCTGGCGCTGATTACGTTGGAGCGGAAGAGCTCGCACAGAAGATTCAGACCGAAAACTGGTTTGACTTCGACGTAGTGGTAGCTACCCCGGACATGATGGGTGTGGTAGGTCGTCTTGGTAAGATCCTGGGACCTAAGGGCTTAATGCCAAACCCGAAATCCGGCACCGTAACCATGGATGTTACGAAGGCTCTGCAGGAGATTAAAGCAGGTAAAGTTGAGTACAGACTTGACAAGACCAACATCATCCACACGCCGATCGGCAAAGTATCCTTCGGACCGGAAAAATTAA
>URWB01000107.1 GCA_900551415.1 uncultured Eubacteriales bacterium | reverse complement strand
GAAGATGATACTGCCCCGTCTGTTCCTTGATGCAGCGTTCGTTCAGTTCGACCTGTGTACGCAGTTCCTTACGCTGAAAATAAAGCCACACGCCGAGCGCGATCGTAATGGCGAGGATCATTCCGGTTAGACCGTCCAAAAATGTTGAAATTCCATTTACTTTCCAAGCATTCTTTTCGGCTGTGCTATAGTACCCCAAACCCGGAAGCTCGAGTGTCACTACAAAAATCAAGTATAGCCGCAGTGGTATCTTACGCAATGTTTTTTGTATTGTCCCAACCTTTTTTCGAAAGAGAATTGCTAACAAAATATAGAAAATTAACATAAGAAAATTACAAAGAAGCATTGCCCGGTACCATTCTTCCGTAACTCTAACATCTATTGCCAAGACTATTGAAATGCTTCCCATAAAACAATTGCATATGTGTGCTCTTATGACATTATATGTGAGAACCACTCCGATTTTTAAATGGGCGAAAAGCAAAAAAAGATTGACCCATGATAAGATTTGAACTGCTGTAATAACCGAAACCCAATTCGGAAAGATCACCGGCAGCAGCACTGCCGCTGCCGCGGTCAGTGCCACCAGCGGCCAGCAGGCTTTTTCGCGTATTTCATATCCCAGGACATAACGGAACATGACAAAATTAAAAAGCAGCAAAAGGCACCGCAGTGCAATTCCCATCCAGATCATCTGCCGTACCTCGCCATCTTTCTTGCATAGTGCATATATTTTTCTTCACAAGCCTTTCGTCTGCGCGTACTGAACGGAAAGAGTTCTTCGCAGTCGTCCAAGCGGATCCCTTTTTTGTCCAGCTTGGCGATATAGCGGCAGCCGACGATGCAGGTATCATGAATGCGCAGAAAGTCTTCGGCCGGAAGCATGGCTTCCCATACGTTCAGAGAGCGGCGGACCGTATAGTCCGCCCCGGATGCCAGATGGACCTGACTGTAAATATCCTGCACGCGGATCCAGACGATATCGCCGACCTGTAAGGATGTGTTGTCATCAAGCGCCACAGTCTCATAAATGCTGTACAGGTCAAAGAATTTTTTCATCAAGAGGCAAAGCCGCTCGTAATCCATCGGTTTTTCAAAGAAACCGATCACATTGCGTCCAAAGGCCTCCCAGACGGCTTCACTGTGACCGGTCACAAAGATGATCAGGCTTTCCGCACTCTTTTTTTCCAGTTCATCCCGGATTGCAAGCCCACTTCTGCCCGGCATTTCAATATCCAAAAACAGCAAATCCGCCGCAAAGTCTTTCGCTTCTTCATAGTCGGTCACGCCTAAGATCCGCATGGCTCGCCCGTACTGTTCTTCATAGCGCAGCAGGAGTTCTTCCGTTTCCCGCACGATTTCCGGCTGGTCATCGCAGATCAGCACATTGATCTTCCGCATCTCGCATCTTCCTTTCTATGGTCCATATCCCTTTTCTATTTCATGATACCGAAAAGTTCTGCAGGATGCAAGGGGAATGTTGTAAGTGCGCGATTTTTGATGTAAGTGCGCGTCGCAAGGCTCTGCCGCTTGGATCAGTACTTGCTCTGTACCACGATTTTGTCGGCGGTCTTGCCGGTTTCGCGCATCACGATGTCACAGATCTTGGCGACGGTATTGCTGTCAAGCTCCTGCTTATCGACTGTCACCGTCACGCTGCTGTCGGTCATAATAACGAAGGATTCCGGCAGGCCCTTGGACTTGATCATGCTTTCGACAGAGAGCTCCTTCTCCATGGTGTCCATGATGCGGGTCTTTTCGGCGGAGGCGTTCTTCTTCTCGTTCTCGTTTTCGCTGTTGTTGATGGTCGAATCCAGATTTGCCAGCAGCTTGCTGCGGTCGAGGTCAAGACTCGCGCGCATTTCCGCAAATGTCCCCTCCTGCGGCAGATTTTGCTCAGTCGCTGCCCGGCTGTCCACCAGCACGTCACCGTCATGTACCGGGATCTCGTCGTGCATGCCTGCCGTCACCATCAGCCCGGTGCCGAATACAACGATCAGCGCCAGTGCCGTCAGTCGTTTGCTCTTGTAGAGAATATCCTTATAGCTGAACTTCTTTTTCAAAGTCACCCCTCCTGTTCTTTTTCAAAAACGATTACGCTCGAAACCGGGATCCGGTACAGCGTCGCCACACCCTTGGTCAGATCATTGGCTACGACCGGGTTCGCGCCGCCCTCCGCGGTCAAAATCACGCCGGTCACCTTGTTGTTTTCATCGTATTCGATGATTGCATCGACCGCGCCGACCCCTTTCATGCCGGACAAGACGCTGCAAAGCTGTTCCTCGCTGCTGCCGTCCCGATCGATGATCTGCCTGCGCGTATCCTTGGAATCCGTCAGAATATTCAGCGCCAGGATCGCCACCGAAGCGATCAGCAGCACCGTCACGAGGCGCATCAAGGCCCCCTTGCCTGCCAGTTTTTCAAACATCATCTTTACTCCTCACCACTATATGATTTTTAATCTGAAATATACCTGATTACAGGATCTAAGATCATCAAAAGAATAATCAGCGAAAAGATCAGCTTCAGATATTTTTCCATTTCCGAATCCGGTACCAGAATCTCAAAGAAGGTCAGGGACAGAATCATCAGGAAAATATCTTTGATCCAGTTCATCACTTGTTCCATCATCCACCTCCGATCCCGACGATGATGCTGATAAAAATGATGAACAGCAGCGCGGTAAAAAACACGATGGCTGTCATCGAGATCAGGCAATTTCCCATATCGCTGAGCCCCGTCGGAATCTTGGAGTCCGTCACCGGCTCCGTCACCGCCGCCGTCAGCTTATAGATCAGCGCGCAGGCCAGCATCTTGAGCAGCGGCACAAGTGTCAGCAGGACCAGCATCAGAATGCCGAACACCCCGACAATGCCCTTGATCGAGCGCATACAGCGCAGAAATAGCTCTACGGTATCCGCGGTAAATCCGCCGACGATCGGAATGAACGTGCTGAGTGAATAGCGCGCCGCATTGATCAGCAGCCCGTCAGAAGTATCCGTCAGCAGTCCCTGCACACTGAAAATGCCTGATAGGATTGCAAGAATCAATCCTGTCACAATCAACGCCGCGTTGCGGATCAGCTTGGAAAGCTGATTGACATAGTTTTTTTCGGTCAGACAGTTGATCAGACTGAGCATGGTCGAGGCGAACAGCGCCGGCAGAATGATCGTCTTGATCAGAACACCGAAGCCTGTCACCGCACCCAGCATCATTGGATGCAGGATCGTTCCCGAGGTGATTGATCCGGTCGCGATCAAAATCCCCAGCAGCACCGGCATGACCAGCGCCATCGTATTGACCATCGTCGAAACGGTCTCCAGACTCAAGGTATAGATCAGGCGAAAGCTGCTGACTGCGATGCCGATGATCACCATCGTGCAAACGAGCTGTCCGATGCTGGACAGAGATTTTTTTCCGAACGAGGTTCCCAGGCTCTGCAGCAGTCCGATGGCAATACAGACCGTCAGAATCTGCACGCCGAGCAGCAGCGCGCTCCGGACCTCATAGAGAAACAGCGACTTAAGATTTTCTATAAGCACCTGACTGTCAAACAGTGCCTCACCGTTCAAAGCGGACTCTACAATGCTGTCCAGACTGAAATCCTCCGCCATGCCGCCGGAATATTCCGCGACCTGTTTTGTCAGCGCGTCGAACGCATCGGCATCCAGCGTTTCCTTCATTTGTTCTTGCAGAATTTGTTGATAGTCCATCTTCGGTTCCTTTTTGCACATTTTATGTGCGCTATGTTCTTTATGCTGAAAGCAGGCCTTGCCGTGTCGAAACGATTATACCAGCGAATCCAGCAGCTTCATCAGTGAAGTAAAGATTGGAATCGCCGCGAAAAAAATTGCGATCTTGCCTGCTAGCTGCACCTTGGTGCCGATAGACTTTTCTCCGGCGTCCTCACAGAGCGCTGCCGTAAATTCCGTCGCGTAGGCAATTGCCAGCACCTTGAGAATGATCGGAAAATATTCCTGTCCATAGGTCAGGCGGCTGTATAGGTTCTGCATGTATACGAAACCGTAGCGCAGGCTGTCCAGCGCGTAATACAGCAAAATGATCGAAACGCATAAGACCGCCTCTACGGTAAATTCCGGCTTGTAGCTGCGGATCAAGGCGATCAAAACCAGCCCCACAACCGCAATCGCGCAGATTTTGAGCATCATCAGCATGGTACACCTCTAAAATGTCAGGAAAACTTTGACGGTATCAAAAAACTCGCTGATCATTTTGATGATGATCGCCAGCACGATGATCACGCCTGCCAGCGTCGTCATCATGGCCTCCTCTTCTCTGCCCGCCTTGGTCAGGATTTGATTCAGCAGCGCGATCGCGATCCCGATGGCAGCAATTTTGAACAAAACATCTACATCAAATGACATTTTTTCTCCTTTCACAGCGCGCCTCACAGCAGCACGACTGCCAGCAGCGCTCCGGCAAAGAATCCGATCCTACGCTGCAGCGGTCCCTTCGTGCGGTAAACTTCTTCGGCCTCCTGCAGCTGCACCTGCAGACGAGTTTCCAGATATTGAAACTGCCGCGCCTGATTCTCACAGTCGGTTTGTCCCAAAAACGTTCCCGGATAACAGACGAGCTGCAGATCCTGCGCCGTCAGCGGTGTTCCCTTGTAGACCGTTTCCGCGCTTTGTTTCCAAACAGTCTGCAGATCCCCCTGCTTTGCATCCAATGCCTGCTGCACCGCAAGAAGCAGCTGCATAGCCTTGGATTCCGCCTTTCCCGGCCTTTGCCGCAATACGCTCTGCAGCGGCTCCTGCAAGTAGTTGATCTCGCTTTTGAGCTGCAGCATCATCTGCCAGAAATCCTGCAGCAGCGCGATGCGCTGTTTCAGCTCCTGACTTTTGAGGATGCCGAGCATGCCGAGCGAAAGGACGATTCCCAAAAGTCCTGCTGCCTTAAGCATCCAGCACCTCTTTCACCGTACCGGGCCCGCCTGTATGACTCAGAATGACCACATAGCGAAACGCTTTCTCATCGAGCAGCCTGCCGATTTTGGACGCTGCCGCGTCCTCCCGACAGTTTCCATGCATGGAAGTGATCAGGCTGATGCCCGCGTTGAGGCAGTCCTCGATGGCTGCCGCGTCCTGCTCCCTGCCGATCTCGTCGGTAAAGATGACCTGCGGCGACATCGAACGGATCAGCATCTGGATTCCTGCTGTCTTTTCGCAGCGGTCGAGCACATCACAGGACGGTCCCAGGTCAAAGCTCGGACGGCTCTGATACATGCCGGCAAGCTCCGACCGTTCATCACAGATGCCGACTTTGATATGATGCCAGCTGAAATTGCGCGCCAGATCGCGCAGCAGTGTCGTTTTGCCGCAGCCCGGCGGCGAGATGATCAGTGTGTTTGCAGGCTGCACCTGTCCGTCTTTTTGATATAGACGGTAAAAAACCGCGTCACTGCAGCCTTTGATCTCTTTGGCGAAACGGATATTCAGCGAGCTGATCTCCTTGATTAGCGCCGCTTCGCCGTTCTTTTGCACGACCTTACCGCAGACGCCGACGCGATGCCCGCCCTCGATGGTTACGAAGCCCTTGGCTAAATCATTTTCGTAGGCATAATATGAAAACCGCATCAGGCGATTGAGCGTTTCCTGCAGCTCCTCCGCGGTAACGATGTGCGGAATCCGCTGCGTACCCTTGCCGGTCTCAAGACGCACCTGCTGCCCGCAGCGCAGGCGAATTTCCTCTAAGCTGCAGAGCACGCTCCCCGGCAGCCCTTCGAGCTCCTTCCCAATGGACGGCGGCAGCCTGTTCAAAATTTGTCTAAAGTGTTCCATGCCCTTATCCTCTTTTCTCTGCTTTTTTAAGTTTGTACAGTCTATGCGTCGGACAAGGTTTTATGACAAAAAAAGACCACCGGTAAATCCGGTAGTCCTATACGGCTAAAAGTCTTTTTTATTCTTCAAAAAATTCGTAATCTAAAGAGTCCAAAGCAGTACCTCTACTTCTTGTGATGATGATATGGATCGTGGCAATGCTCCGCGTCACATTCTTCTTCCTCTTTTTTGAAAATATCCCAGTCGTGGTTGATATACAGAGAATCATCAATAAACTTCTTCTGTTCCTCCCACCATGCATCGCTGCCCCACTTGTTTGGATTATTGTTATCGTCGGAATCAGAATTGCCCGCGCCCTTCTTATTTCCGTTTGCGGTCGTGCCTTTGCCGTATGCGGCGCATTCCAGCTCTTGCGCAAGGTCAAGCATGCAGCTGTACAGCCGCTCCTGCTCTTCCCACCATGCATCACTGCCCCACTTGTTGGGATCGTTGTTATCGTCGGAATCAGAATTGCCGGCATCCTTTTTATTTTCTTTTGTCTTGGAAGTCATCCCTTTGATCGTCTTCGCCGCATCGCCGATGTCATGAAAAAACGAAGCAAAATTTTGCAGTATCGAATTCAGTACTCCAATGACAATGCAAATAACAAACAGCACTAAGAACATGTAGAACATAAACGACAACATGACATACCCACCTTTCAAACAGCAGCGCTTGCCTGCTATTATTCTATCACAATCCTCTGGCAGGAACAAGCGTTCCGATCATATTCGCAAAAGATTTTGCTTTAGCTTTTGCGCGGACTTTTGCTTACCCTACTCCACGCCCAGTGCTTTGAACACAGCCTCCGGCGGGCTGCTGGGACAAAAGTGCGCATCACGAAATCAGAGATTTCTATGCACACATGGCGCTCACCCATGAGCGACGTTCCGCAAGGTGCCTTTGTCGTCATCCCCTACCTTTGATTTTACTCAGCAAGCAGCCAGTCAATCAGATTCAGTGACTTTATGCCCTCGTAGGAATTGATGAAGCTTCGATCCATAGACAGTATGATTTTTTCGTAGTTATCTCCAATCATGCGCAATGGACGAAGCTCTCGTTCACGGGTCTCCGGAGACTGCATACTCTCCGTTACTTGAATATATACCTTATCATTCGGTTTTTCCGCAACAAAGTCAACCTCCGTCTCTCCGACCTTTCCGATATATACCCGATAGTCACGGCGCAGCAGCTCTAAAAATACGATGTTCTCAAGGATATGACCACGGTCTGCATCCCGGTAGCCCAATAGCATATTACGAAAACCCATGTCGATGATATAGTTCTTCCCAAGTGTTTTGAGCAGTTGCTTTCCTTTTACATCATACCGACCGACAGAGAAGAACACAAATGCATTGCGAAGCATGGAAATATACTTCTCTACTGTTTTTCCTGCGATGTTCTTCTGTTTTCCGGTTTGCATATCGCCCTCATTAGAGAGTCCATTTCCGATGCTGTTCGGAGAAGTCATGCTGCCGATGTTTGAACACAAGAACAGCATGATCTTTTGAAGCATTGCTTGGTCCGCCCCGTTATTGCGCTGCAAAATGTCACGCAGCACCACGGTGGAAT
>URWB01000106.1 GCA_900551415.1 uncultured Eubacteriales bacterium | reverse complement strand
ATTTTTATTATCAAGCGAATACTAACAGCTCCAATTAAAATGCCCGATAATACAACGGTACTGCCCAACAAGGGTACACCACAGGGAGGAATTATCTCACCACTACTGGCAAACATCGTTCTAAATGAATTGGATTGGTGGATAGCTAGTCAATGGGAGGAAAATCCGATTGCTATAAGCAGAGGGCGAGAAAGAATAATCGGAAAAACTAAAGTTTTTGATAAAAGCCATGGTTATAGGATTATGAAAAACACAGAAATGAAAGAAATGCATATCATTCGGTATGCGGATGATTTTAGGATTTTCTGTAGAACGAAAGAGGACGCAGTCAGGACAAAAGAAGCGGTTACGGCGTGGATTGAAGAGAGGTTGAAATTAGAGGTGTCCCCTGAGAAAACAAGGATTGTGAACACCAGAAAACGGTGGTCAGAGTTTCTTGGATTCAAAATAAGGGTAAGGCTGAAGCATCATAAATATGTGGTGCAGTCGGCAATCTGTGACAAAAAGGTTGAAATTGAAAGAGCAAAGCTAGTGGAACAAGCGAAAAACATCGCAAAACCCAGAGAGAAAAAAAGTTGTTTATCAGAAATTCAGCTATATAACTCTATGGTGTTAGGCATACAGAATTACTATCAGCTTGCCACCTGTATCAGTATTGATTGCAGAGAACTCCATAGGCGAGTAATGACAGTTTTGACGAACAGGTTAAATACAGAAACAGGAAGTATGCTAAAACATGAGGGTGGAACTATCACCCAAGCAGAAAAGGAAAGATTCGGACAGTCAAAAATGATTCGATATGTTTCAGGAATTGACCAGATGATCTATCCGATTGCATTCATCAAAAATAAAATACCGATGGCGAAGCGATCAATCGTTTGTAGTTATACAAAAGAAGGTCGTGCTCCGATTCATACAGAACTTAACCTTAATCAGTATGTTCTGAAAGGACTGAGAGAAAAAATATCCGTTGGTCATAGCACAGAATACCATGACAGTAAAATATCTTTATTTTCTGCTCAAAAGGGAAAATGTGCAATCAGTGGAGAAGAATTCGCAGATGCGGAACATGTAGCTGTATGGCTCAAAGTACCAAGAGCACTTGGTGGATTTGAAAGATATAAAAACATGGTTCTGATTCACAAAAAATATCTGATTCTGTTACAAGAACTGCCCCAAGCAGTAATAAAAGACCTGATAAAAACACTCAATATCACAAAAAAGATGCTCGTGAAAATCAATAGTCTGCGAGAGCAGGCGAACCTGTCAGCAATAATATAAAACTTAAATTTGGTGACTGATTAAATGTCTCGTGAAGACAATCGATGGAGCGCCGGATGCGGTGAAAGTCGCATGTCCGGTGTGAAGTGGGGGAAAAGGTGGAGATAATATCAAAACCTTACCTATCACTATAGGCAGAAACGCTTCTGTACTGTGCCCTTATCGGATATATCCATTATGAGGCTCCGGTGGAGGAGCAAAACTTCTCCACCCTCATCGAGTTCATCAACGCCATGGAAGTCCGGGAGGATGACGAGGAGTTCAAAAATCCTGTAGACCTGATGTTTGATGCACTGGAATCGGAAAAGCCAAACCACTTCGCAGTGCGGCAGTATAAGAAATATAAGCTGGCAGCCGGAGGAACTATGAGGACAGTGTTCATCGTAAATCCCAAAGCGGGTAAGGGACGGGGCAGAGAAAAGTTTATCAAAGAGATCGAGGCGGCGTCAAAAAAGACAGGTGTCGCAGTTGAAGTATACAGCACGAGAGCCGTCGGGGACGGCGAGGCTCTGGCGGCGCAGCTCGCACGGGAGGCTGAGGCGCGCGGCGAGGAAACGCGCATCATCGCTTGTGGTGGTGACGGGACGCTGAATGAGGTATTGAACGGCGCGATGCGTCACGATCATGTGGCGATTGGAGTCGTGCCAATCGGTACGGGAAATGATTTTTGCAGAAATTTTCCTGAGGCGGGAGATTTTTTGGATATCGAGGCACAGTTGACCGGAACGGTGATGGCCTGCGACGCGATTCGCTACAGCGGAATGCTGGACGGGCGCGTGCAGACGCGGTACTGCGCGAATATGTTTAATATCGGCTTTGATTGTAACGTGGTAGATCTGACAGCGAAGCTCAAAACCTATCCGCTGCTCGCGGGAAGTATGGCGTATCTGATGGCGGTGCTTTGTATTTTAATCAAAAAAAAGGGCGCGGATCTTCGCGTGGAACTGGACGGCGAAATTTGTGAGGACGGGCCGGTCCTGCTGACAGCGCTCGCGAACGGTTCTTTTTGCGGCGGCGGGGTTAAGAGCGCGCCGGTCGCGCGGCTGGATGACGGCTTGATGGACGTAAATATCATTTACAATGTCAGCCGTATGGAGTTTTTGTCGAAGTTCCCTGCCTATTCCAAGGGGACCCATATGCAGATCCCGGGTATCGAAAAGATTATTTTTGCAAAGCAGTGCCGGCGCGCGGCCATCACACCGCGGCAAGGCGCGATGCGCCTGTGTACGGACGGCGAGATTGTCGATGCCGGCCGCATCGAATTCGAGGTGGTGCCGCGGGCGTTTCGTCTGCTGCTGCCTGCAGCGGAGAGAAAATCCGATGAAACGGGAGAGAACGGGTGAAACAGACGGCAGCATGAACGCGCTGTGCGATGAGGTCAGGCGTGCAGCCTCAAAATACGGGAAACGCGAAACTGCGGGGTGATCCGGCTTGAGATGCCGGAACGCTCCGCAGTTTTTTCTCGGATCCTATATGACCGTGCGTGTTTATCGCTCGTTTGCAGCCTTGTAGATCTGATACATGTCCTCTTCGTAGAGCACCTTGGCGCTGCCTTTTTTGCCGCCGCTGGCGATGGCACAATTGTGTGCCATTTCGCGCAGGATCGCATCGGACGGCGCGATGCCGAGTTCTTTCAGTGAGGTCGGCATGTGGATGGAGCGGAAAAACGCCTCCAGCTTTTCGATGCCTGTGCGGATGACTGTATCGATGTCATCGGACGGTGTGACTTCCATGACATTGACCGCGAACCGATAGAAACGATCCTTGCAGCTATCACAGACATAGCGCGCCCAACTGCCCCAGATGGCAGCAAGTCCCGCGCCGTGGGCGACATCATAAACGCCGCCGATCTCGTGCTCCAGTGCGTGAGAAGCGAAATCGGAGGCCTGAATGCCGCAGCCGGTAAGCCCATTGTGAGAAAGGCTGCCTGCCCACATCACTTCGGCTCTTGCTTCGTAATTCCGCGGATCATCGCGCAGAACCAGCGCATTTTTCATAACGGTACGGAGCAAGGCTTCCGCGATGCCATCGGTGATTTCCATATGGCCGCCGTTCGTAAAGTAGCGTTCCATCGTATGCATCATGATATCGGTACAGCCGCACGCCGTTTGGTAATCCGGCAGGGTCATAGTCAGCGCCGGATTCATCACCGCAAAACGAGGTCTGCAAAGATCAGAATTGTAGCCGCGCTTCTTGTTTTCTTCCTCTTTGGTGATGACGGAGGAATCGCTCATCTCACTGCCTGTTGCGGATAAGGTCAGGACAACGCCAATCGGCAGGCAGGCTTTCGCGGTGCGCGTGTGCTCATAAAGATCCCAGACATCCTGCTCCGGCTCGGCGAGTCCATAGGCGATCGCTTTCGCGGAGTCGATGGCGCTGCCGCCGCCGACGGCTAGCACGAAGTCCACACCTTCTTTCTTTCCCAACACGATGCCCTCATAAACAAGCGACAACCGCGGGTTCGGCACTGCGCCGCCCAATTCTGTAAAGGCGATGCCCTCTGCCTGCAGCGATGCCTTGATTTTGTCCAAAAGCCCGGAACGTACCACGCTGCCGCTGCCGTAGTGCAGCAGCACTTTCTGACCGCCGAACGCCTTGACGAGCGCACCGGTCTGGCTCTCGGTATCTTTCCCAAAGACGACTTTTGTTGGGGTGAAGAGATTAAAATTGTTCATATGATCCATTCCTTTCTGCTCTGCGGCATACGCGTCGCCTGTGTTTGTTGCGAAACCTATACTGCACGATGAGGCTGCACACGATTTGCGCAGCCTCATCGGTAACTTGCCGCAAAACTCATGCTGCGCACAGTGTAACACACAAGTGCCTTGCAGCGCAAGTGAAAAAAGGTCACTTGCAATTCAAGTTCAAAATCTTACAATTAAATATCAAAATACGGCATATATGGAAAAATTAGTTGATTTTATCTTGCTTTTCTGTTACATTGAAACCACCTCACAAGCAGGAATCACGGCGCGGTACTTCGCCGCGAATCCACCCACACAAGCTTATAAGAGACATGAACCACCAATACGTGAACACGCGCGTGGCAAAGGGGAATCTGCAGAAGCCATGCCCTCTGCATGTCAAGAGAAGGAGCCGGAAACACAATGAAAAAATCAGAAACAGCAGAATTAAGCTTTCAACAGCAAGGAAGAACAGAATTCGAACGAAACTACAAGGACACCGTTTTCGTCACCGTCTTTCACGAAAAAGGGAAGCTCATCGAGCTGTATAACGCCATTTTTGACACTGATTATGACAAGGATACCGCCATCGACATCGTGACCATCAAGGACGTCCTGTTTCGCACGCTCAAAAACGACGTTTCCTTTGTGCTGGACAAGCGATTCGTTGTACTCGTGGAACACCAATCGAGCATCAACGGCAACCTGCCGCTGCGCGATCTGCTGTACATGTCGACTGTACTAAAACGTATGATCGACACCAAACAGCTCTACCGCGAAAAAACAGTACGGATTCCAAGACCGGCCTTTATCGTCCTATATAACGGACCGGAGGACCTCCCGGAGTATCAAGAGCTGCGTCTGTCAGATGCTTACCTCGGCGACAAGGAAGAGCGCGAAGAAGATGCTTTACAACTCATCGTCAAGGTGTATAATATTAATACAGGGAAGAACGCAGAGATATTGAAAAAATGTGAGACGCTCAGGCAGTACAGCCGCTTTGTGGAGATCGTGCGCAGCTACGGACATATCGACCAGCTGACTGGCGCTGTGATGGTAAAGATCATGGAGCAGTGCAAAAAGGAAGGCGTCCTCACAGAATTTATGGAGCATTACGGAACGGAGTTGATTGAGATGTTATTCAAAGAATTGACACGCGAAGAAGACCTCGAAATCTCGAGACTGGACGGCTACGACGCCGGCGTAAAAGACGGTGAGAAATCCGGATTCAGCAAAGGTGAACGGAAAGCGGTATTGGATATTGCGCATAATTTAAAGAAAGCAGGAATCGCGCTTGAAACAATCGCAGCGAATACCGGATTGTCGATGGCTGAAATTGAAAAACTGTAAAAATTGCAGCAAATAAAACAAGCGAGTAAAGTCAAGCCAGAGACGTAAAAGACCCTGAAATTCGTCAAGGATATGCACGGCGTGCACTTTGTGTTATTGCAGCAGTTTTGATGGCAATCCCTAGACAACAGAAAAAAGCATGAGAAGACAGACATAGGAATATGGAACTTAACAAAACCAAACCCGCGGGGCTTCGGCTTGAAGGAAGCGCCCGCGGGTTTGCAGCATGACAGGCGAATCAGGAGATTCGTCTGTCGGATTTTTTGGATAAATCTGACGAGCTTTTAAGCTTATGCTATCAAAACAAGAAATAGCGTTTTGTCAAAAAAACAAAAAATTGACAAAACGCTTGTAAGTAGTGATAGGTTATGATATCATAAGCGCACAGGTAAAATTCAAAAAACTGAAAAAAGCTAAAGTGGGGGTTAAGAATGTGGGCGGATAAGACTTTATTAAAATTATCAGATAAAAAAACATATTGTCGTGATGATCTTTTTCATCTATTTTTAAGCGAAAAACCGGATTTGAGCGATGGCACATTTCGTTGGATTTTATATAATCTGCTGCAAGAACAGAAGCTTTTTAAGATAGATTATGATACTTATGTTAAGACAAAACCACAGGTTCTGCCAACATATAAGCCATATTATTCAGATAAGGCAAAAGCCCTGACAAAGCAGTTAACGGAGCAATTCTCACAGATGAGGTTTGTAATATTCGAGAGTGTACTGCTCAATGAATTTCTGAATCATCAAATCGCTCAAAACACGATATATCTTCAGATTGAAAAAGATATAAGTTCCTATATTTTCGACACCCTTCAAGAAGAATATGCGGGAAATGTCTTATATAAGCCTGGGAAAAAAGACTTTGACAGATATTGGACGAGAGACTGTATTGTGGTATTGGCTCTAATTAGTCAGGCTCCGTTATCACAAGAAAAACCGCATGAAATAACTATTGAGAAGATGCTGGTAGATATTATTGCGGAGAAGAGCATGTCAGCAATCTTCAGCCCATCAGAAATTCCATTCATATATGAAAATGTCATGAAAAGTTATCAGGTTGACATACGAAAAATGAATAGGTATGCAGGGAGAAGAGGAAAAGCATCATTAATAAAAGAATATGTGGGAGATGTGGATTAAATGTTATCAAGAGACATGTATACAAAGGAGTACATTCAGGATTTATATGAACACACAGGAAATGACCCGGCACTCCTGGAAAGAGTGATTTATGCCTTCGGTCTGCTAGAAGCCATTAAAAGAGTAAATCTCCCATTTTGTTTCAAAGGGGGAACGTCACTCATGCTTCTCTTGGATCATCCGGAGCGGCTCAGCACAGACATCGATATTATTGTTGAGCCGGGTACGGACATCGATGATTATATTCGCAGGGCAGGTGAAATTTTTCCGTTTACCGATGTGGAAGAACATATTCGTGTTGGAAAGAACAATATTGAAAAGAGACATTTCAAGTTTAAGTATCGTTCCCCGAAAAGTGGCAGAGATGTTACGATTCTTTTAGATGTCTTGTTCGAAAATATTTATTATGGAGCGACCATTGAGCGGCCAATAAAAAATGAATTGCTTCTTACAGAAGGGGAGGATTTGACCGTCATAATTCCTGATGTAAACGCTATTCTTGGAGATAAGCTTACAGCGTTCGCGCATCATACTACAGGGATACCTCTTGGTGTGAACAAGGAATTGGAGATTTTGAAGCAAATGTTTGATTGCGGTTCGCTTTTTGAGGCTATGGACGATTATAACGAGGTATGTGCTTCCTATAATAAAATTGTAAAAGCAGAGATGGAATACAGGGGACTATCACTTTCTCCAAAGGAAGTACTTAAAGATACGATTAATGCCAGCCTTAGCATTGCTAGCAGAGGACAATTGATGGGAGAAGAATACTCCTACCTCAAAGATGGTATTTCAAGAATACGAAATCATATACTTGGCGGCAAATTCAGTGGGGAAATTGCAGGTGCATGTGCGAGTCGGGTTTTATATTTGGCTTCGTCAATGTTGGTTGAATCAGATCGCATCATAAAGATACATGATGCAAATGAATACTTAGAAAAGAAGATAGAACTTCCGAGACCTAAGAGTTTCGCGTATCTTCGAGTCGTAGATCCAATCGCCTATGGATATATTATTGAAACAGGAAAGTTGCTGAAGTGCATAAAGGATCAAGCGGAGATTGCAGAAATTTAAGAGATAAAACTGGATACTGTTTCTCGTACTTTAAGTTATTGCAGCAGTCTTGATGATAATCCCAAGGGAGCGGAAAAACATAGGAACATAAAAGGGACAAAAGTGCGCATAACGAAATCAGAGATTTCTATGCGCACATGGCGCTCA
>URWB01000105.1 GCA_900551415.1 uncultured Eubacteriales bacterium | reverse complement strand
TTACATTCAAGGGTACTTCGACAATTACACAGACTAAGGTCGATACTGATAGGAGGGCGTCCGCATGCGGCGCCCTTTTGTAATGGGGAAAAACGGTCCTGCGATGCAGGTGCGGCGGTGCGAGAGGAGGGCGGCTAGTCATCGCCTCCTGCTCGATTCGCCATAATGTAAAGCTGTTCGTCATGTTTCGACAAGATTCGCGAGCATCTGTTATCCAAAAAGTGGAAGAAGCCACGAGAAATTGCCAAGGCCAGACAGAGCCAGCGATGACTTTAGACATTTTTGCGCTTAAAATGTGAAAAAGTCCTGCATGCTGCAGGATTTTTTGGTATGATGGTTTTAACAAAAGGCTGCGGAGACAGCAAGGAGGGGTAAAGAAAGCAATGCTGCAATTTTATTTACAGCTATTGGACACGGAAGAGGAACAGCGGGACTTTACGCTGCTGTACGAGACATATCGCAAATTGATGCACTGGATAGCAAAGAGAATTCTGTACGATGAAGGCTTAGCGGAAGATGCGGTGCAGGAGGCATTTCTGCGTATCGCCAAGAATTTTTATAAAATAAAAGAAATTTTATGTCCAGAAACACGAAATTTCGTGGTTATTATAGTTAGGAATGTGGCGCTTACCATGCGGCATCAGCAGACGCGCGATACGGAGCACTGCGTTTATGACGCGGTGCAGAGCGAAACACAGCATACCGCAGAGGACGAACTGCATACGATTTTGGAGCAGTTTTCCTGCGGGTTTGACGAGACGGCGGACAGTCTGCTTGCCAAGGAGCTGCGGCTTGCGGTTATCGGGCTGCCAGATAAGCTACGGGAGGTGCTGTTTCTTTACGGCTATCTCGGATATCATATGAAAGAGATCGCTGCACTGCTTGCTATCAGTGAGGACGCGGCCTATAAACGGCTGCAGCGGGCCAGAAACATACTCGCGCAGATATGGGACAGAGAGGGGGAACGATCGTGACGGAATTACAATTTCGCAAACTTCTGCAAGAAGCTATGAATGATGCCTATCGTTGGGTTCCGGATCCGGAGGACTTGGACTACGACTACACGTTTTCACCGAAGTTTGATGCAAAAATGGAGCAGATGCTACGCGAGAACGGCATCGACATCAAATTAAAACCGGTTTCCGCAAGACGCGCAAATTTCAGACGGCGCACCTTCCGCAGGGCGGCGATCGCTATTCTGGCGGCGGTCTTAATATTGGCGCTGGCAGCCTGCACAATCTACTTCCTGCGGGTCAACTGGAACGAAACCTCAAACGATGCGCAGGGCACACTGGATGTCACCTTCGATATCGATGATCCGCAGGGCATGCGCAGTGAATTTGAGTTGAAACGCCCACAGACACCGGACGGATTCACGATTGTGGAAGAAGTGGAGTATCCGGGCATCCGGAGAATTGCATATGAGGGTTCCGCAAATCAAAGAATCGACTACACGCAGGAAGCCGATGTGGACATGATGAGTATCAGCGTAGATAGTGACGATGATGAATTTACACAAATCACAGTTAACGGATATAAGGGCTATGCAATAAAATTGGAGGAGAATCCTTATATGGTTTGGACGGATGGTGTTTGCCTGTATCAACTTTCCGGCAATGTTCCGTATGCAATTTTGGAAAGAATGGCAGAGAGTGTAGAATAACGCATGTTTTGAAAGCGCAAAATTTTTAAAAAAAACAAAAAATTTATGTCCAGAATTCACGACTCGGACGGTTATTATAGTTAGAAGGGGGAAATTCTAACCATTTATACGCGAGAGGAGGTGAATTCGAAATGAGGAAGGCATTATTCATCAGTTTGCTGGTTCTGTTACTTATGACTGCAGCCTTTACATCGGCTTACGCTGCAGCGGGCAATTCCATTAGCCCTATGGCAAGCAATTATAGGTCGGCTACGGCAAGGCTGAGTCTTAACGGCGGAACTGCAACTGCAAGCGGAACGTTGACAGGGATTAATGGGACAACGACGAAAGCAACAGTGCATTTGTATCTTCAACAATATCGTAACGGCGAGTGGTCGGATTATGATGATTGGTTGGAATCAAATGCCGGATATGACTGTGTCGTAGTAAAAACGGTATCTGTACCAAAGGGCTACAAGTACCGTGCGAAAGCATCTTGTTATGCCTACGCAGGAAACAAAAGCGAACATGTTACAAAATATAGCGCGGAAGTGGAGTATTGATTGAAGAAAGAGAGGACAAAAGGGATGAAAAAAAGAATTATAATGAGCATGATGATTGTAGTGTTATTGCTTGCAACGCTTATTCCAAGTAGTGGGTTTGCGGCCTCAACCACGCCGGATTGGCCGACCTTACCAACGGGCTACTATGGCTGGGTGAAAACGACATCATCTAATGGAAGTACGGCCTTTGATGAATTGACCGAGGCAGCTATTAAGGCGGCAATTACTGGCGGTATTAAAACATGGGCTGGAGTTATTGTTGCAGTTTATGATGTCTTGGAAATCTATTCAGATCCAGGGAAAATGTATTACACCTTTGAAGTATATCAAGCTTTCAATGAAAGAGGGCAATATATGAAATTTTCATTTAAAAAATTCTACAAAGACAAAGACAGAACAAAATTTGTGACTTCGGTACAGAGCTCAGTTGAGACAGGAACCAGATTTTCTGACGTAGAAAATCCAAATACTGTGTCATAATTTGAGGGTATGTTCATATGGTAGGAGATTGAAATGAAAACATGTGCGTTTTTTATGGTATTTTTTTTGATTGGACTATTCACGTTTTCGAAATGCGGTATGACAGGCGCAGGTGTGCAAATATTCATTATGATATGTCTGATTGCATCTATTGCAAAAAAACAGTATGCTGACAGAGACTCTGGCGAAGAGAAAACGAGACTATTCTACGCTTGCATTTTCCTTCCGGCAGTGCTGCTGATAGGGACAGTTGGATATATACCAAAATATCAATGGGTAAATCTGATTGCCCTGGTCAGTTTGGCAGTAATACAGATGTGGATAGCATTTTCTTATGGGAATACGGTAAAATCTAAAACGGCATATATCAGAAATATTTTGTATATCATCTTTTTTATCGCAATATTACAATTTAAGGGGGATCTTCCGATATATGTGAAAGATTTCTAAACGGTATTTACAGTGATGATGGGGCTGCCTAAATATTCAGCAGCCCTTATTGCAAATTAAGCTGTGTTGCCAAGGATTGAAACGTTTTAAGACGGATGCTTTCTTAGTTCAGTGGAAGATAGGAGATAGGATAAACCATGAAAAAAGAGGTTCAAAAGAAGAAAGATAAAATTATCGACTGGAAAGATTTGATTCTGCTATTCCTTGCATTTGCCATTCTGATTATGCAAGGATTGATGACTAAGCAGGAAAATGCATATAGAACCGCACTTGCAGATTTTCATTATCAGGTAAATTCAAAGCTGGAAGATTGGAATTACGTTGCAGAGGAGATTTTGAGTAATGAAACTTACTAAATATGCAAAACTACTGCTGATTCTTATCCTTATGGTTATTTTGGTGAAAGATATCATGTGCTACCGACAACTTTGCGAAAAGACGAGGATGTATTCGCATTATGCAGAAAGTCTAGAAGAGACTATGATAGGCGGAAATATAAAGCACCTATACCAAAAATTATATGAGTTTCGTGATATCCTGGATCAACAACCAACAGACGGTGAAAAGATTCTCCAAAATGAGTAGTACAATTGTGGAGAGAATCATCTGCATAGAATTGGAGAGGGCAACATGAAAAAGGTGGGCATGTATAAAAAAGAAATTCTTTTGCTTTTTAGTTCATTAGTCATTATTTTCTTCTTAATGCTGATTTTGCAAGGCTATAAGGCGTTTCATATTGTGCTGCGCGAGAATGCAGATGCGATACAGACCGCAGGGGTAATTCTGACACAGAATATGGAGTCGACCACAAGTCATTATGCACAGATCGAGTCAATTTGCGCAGCGTGGTATACGCCATATTGATGTCGTACAGACTGATAGGGCATCAACCCGGTGTAGCATCGGTGAAGTCAAAAAGTTCTGCATAATGTACACCTTTTTTGTGGTTTTACTTTCAAAAATGTTTAATTTTGAGGATGCTCTGTATAGACCCGGCGCAGACGCACAGGAAAATACAGGGCATCTTTTCAATTCGATAAGATATAAAGCTGTTCGGCATGTTTCGGCAAGCTTCGCGGGCGCTTATTATCTAAAAAAATGGAAGGAACTGCAAGGAATTGCCGAGGGCGACAGCCCTAGCGGAGCATTTAGACATTTTTGCACTTAAAATGCGAAAAAGTCCTACATGATGCGGGATTTTTTGGTATGATGGTGACACAAGGTGGTGACAATCTGGAAAATCATGAGGAGGCGAGTTGTTAATATGAAAAGAAGCGGATGGACGATTTCACTGATTCTTGCGGCGACTCTTTATATTCTGGTTTCTATCCGGGTTTTTCAAACGCCGATCAAGACGAAAACGGATTATTACCAGTTCGCCGCGGCGACTATGGTGTTATGGACAGCGATTCGGCAATATATCAGTGCAAGGCGAAAATAAGCAAGAAAATAATCAAAAAGTCCTGCATGCTGCAGGATTTTTTGGTATGATAGAGGCGGAGAAAGTATTTCGGTATTCGTCAACGGCTATCTGCCCATGTGTATAACGAAGATCGTAAATCGAACTGAAAAATAAGGAGGAGGAAACAATGTATCAGACGAAGCGTTATGAAAAGGAAATCACAGTCAAGGATTACCTTGCGCAGTATGTAAACATCGAGGAGTTTTTGGAGTACTGCAAGGCGTGTAAAAACTACGACCGGCTTTGGTCGTGCCCTTCCTATGATTTTGAGCAGGAAGCTTATTGGAAACAGTACGAAAAGCTGTATATCCTCGGCTATCAGATTTTCTTCGAAGAGGGAACGACAGAAGCGGAGAGCCTGCGGATCATGGCAGAAGTCAAGGCACGTATGAGCGAGGAATTGTTTGCGATGGAAGCGGCGCATCCGGGGTCTGTATCGCTGTCAGCGGGCAGCTGCAGCGTGTGCGGCGAAGAAAACTGCACCAGACCGCAGGGCGAGCCTTGCAGATATCCGGACAAGCTGCGGTATTCGATTGAGTCCATCGGCGGCAATGTCGGCAAGACAGTGCATGACTTTTTGGGAATCCCGCTCGAGTGGATCGAAGAGGGCAAGGTGCCGCGCTATTTTGTGCTGGTCGGCGGTCTGCTCAAACCGGAGGCTTGCATTGCGTAGTGACGGAGGAAGAAAACCCATGGACTGCGCGAACCGAAAACCGCAGAGAAAAATCTGCGCGGGAATCTGCGGGATTTGCAAGAAATCGCTTGAATTTACGCCGCAAGAGGCATATAATTTTGGTGTATACAAAATTGATTCGTTGAGATAAAGGAGATGGATTTGCATCATGTATAAAGAAGCATTAAGACCCGTTTGGGCTGAGATCAATTTAACCAATTTAGATTACAATATCAAACAGATCAAAGATAAAATCGGAGACAGACAGATGATCGGCGTCATCAAGGCAGACGCTTACGGTCATGGCTCTGTCAAAGTCGCGGAGGTGCTGCGCGCGAACGGCTGTAAGACTTTTGCGATCGCGACGCTGCAGGAGGCGATCACCCTGCGTGAGGCCGGCGCGAAGGAAGAGATCATCATGCTCGGTCTGACACCGGACATGTATGCGGACACCATCGTCGATTACGATATCACCCCGGTTGTCTGCAGCTCCGAGAATGCGGCAGCCTTCGCCGCGGCAGCGAAAGCAAAGGACAAGACTGTCCACGCGCTGATCGCGGTGGATACCGGTATGGGCCGCATCGGCTATCTGGCAGACGACCTCGACTTTGCGGTGGAGGATGTCAAGAAGATCGCGGCACTCGAAAACTTCAAGATCAAGGGCATGTTTTCGCATATGTCTACGGCAGATGCGTTCGACAAGACCTATTCCCATCAGCAGGAGGCAAAATACAACAAGTTCTATGAAACCTTAACCGCCGCGGGCATCGAAATCCCGTTCCGCACGCTGGCGAACAGCGCGTCGGTGATGGAACTTCCGTCTGTGTACTTTGACGCGTGCCGTCCGGGCATCATCCTTTATGGATGTTATCCTTCCGATGAGGTAGATGTGAAAGAACTTTCCATCAAACCGGTGATGTCCGTCAAGGCGAACATTGTGCACCTCAAGGAAGTTCCGGTTGGATTTTCTGTCGGTTATGGACGCAAATTTATTTCAGAAAGACCGAGCAAAATCGCGACCATCTCGCTCGGCTATGCGGACGGTTATCCACGCCCGTATTCCCCGAAGGCAAAGGTACTCGTTAACGGCGTAATTGCGCCGATCGCGGGTAATATCTGTATGGACCAATGCATGATCGATGTGACCGATGTACCGGATGTCAAGGTCGGCGATGAAGTCATCATCATGGGAAGTGACGGCAAGCATACCATTTTGGCTGACGATATCGCAAACGCGACAGGTACGATCAATTATGAAATCACCTGCGCGTTCGGACAGCGCCTGCCGAAGGTTTATGTAAAGTAAGATCGAAGAAGCCGAGAAGCCGAGCCATGTGCTCGGCTTTGCTTTAGGGGAGTGCAAAGCGCCGCACGATGTGCATGGTGCAGTGCAGAGACCTGTGCCGCAGCTTGCGCGGCGCGCAGCGAACAGTGAGCGGCGAGGGATGGAGACGATACGATGGAACTGAAAAAACAAAAAACATTATCGCTGAAGGATAGTTTCATACGGCGAATGGAAAAGGATATCCTCTCCGGCAGGCTGTCTGTGGGGCAGAAGCTTCCGTCGGAGAGGGAACTCGCGGAACGTTTCGCGGTCAGTAAGGCAGTCATTCATGCCGGAATTCTTGAAATGGAAGAGAGCGGATTTGTACTCGTACGCCCGCGCGTCGGAACGTTTGTGTCGGACTTTCGCATGGACGGGGGGAAGGAAACACTACTCTCTCTGATGAACCACGATGGAGGCAGTCTGTGTGCGGAGGAGGTCAAATCCTTTAATGAGTTTCACTGCGCGCTGGACAATATGGTCATTCTGCTTTCGGAGCATCGCATGGATACAGAAAATTACAAAAAACTCGATCGCGCGGTAGAGGGAATCAGGGATTCTCAAAATCCCGTTGAGGCAGCGGATTACAACTTCCGGTTTCATCACGCGCTTGCGCTGGTCAGCGGCAATACGCTCGCGCCGCTGTTTTACACCGCGTTCAAGAGCACCTTTACCTCTTTGTGGGAGCGCTACGCGCGGAAATACGGAATCCAGGCACTCTATCACAATTCACGCGTCCTGCTCGACTATATCCACGCGGGCCGCGCGCAGGAGGCGATTTCGTGGAACGACCTGTATACGGACAACACGACCTTCGGCGAGCAAAAAATTCTTGAGGAATAACTTTGATCTCACCGCTGCGAGCAAAAGAGAAATTTTATTGAATTTCGGACTGGCGGCGGGATGACGGCCGTGTGACGCGGTGAGGACGCGATGCCGTCTGTGAAGTTGTGCAAAAAAATTTTGACATACGAAATAACGAAAAAACCTGAGTAAGGAACGAATCCCTTATTCAGGTTTTTTTATAGATTTTGTTTTTTGTTTCACACAAAAGGATGGCAAAACCTATCTTTTTGTGTTATAATAACTACAAACGCGAGGTAGGTGGGAATTATGAAGCACTACGAGAAACTGTTGGAATTAGGCTGTTTCAGCAAAAACGATCTGGAGCAGATCACCGGCAGCGAAGC
>URWB01000104.1 GCA_900551415.1 uncultured Eubacteriales bacterium | reverse complement strand
ATCAGCTCTGCCGTCGCTTAGTGCTCGGCAATCGCTGTGCAAGGACATTATACCATACGCCCGCGGTTTATGCAACGCGCCGGTCTTTCCCTTCCAACTAAAATCCACGCTTTTCGCGTCCCAAAAATCCATCGTTCTCCTTTTACAAAATGCAAAAAACCTCATTGTTAAACTTTTTTTTACACTTCTCGTAAAATGAGAAAAGATTTCGTAAAGGTTTTGTTAAGAAATGTGTATACATTGTGCAAAAAGTGTTGTATAATAAGAGCTGAGGTAATGTATGATATTACATAGGAGGATTATATGGAGAAGAATAAGAGTAATCTCATGGCAAAATTCCTCGTTCCGTCAATTGTCGGTATCGTTCTGTTTATGATTCCGGTAAAGTTTGACGGCAGCTGGACGATTGCCGTTAAGATTCTTGCGGATATGATCGGAAACGCGATCGGCGGTATTCTGCCGGTACTGTGCGTGGGAATCGTCACCGTTTCCGCAATCATGTCAGTTCTTTCACTGGCTAAGCCAAAATTTATCACAGAACATCCGATTCTCAAGGATACGTTTTCGGTTGGCCCGATTTGGGTCGTTATCAGAGTGCTCGGCGCAATCTTTATTTGGCTGACGTTCCTTGGCGTTCAGGCCGGAGATGAAGCGACCGGATTCCTGCACATGTTCACATCTGCAGATACCGGCGGCTTCGTACTCGGTGATCTGCTGACTGTACTGGTCATCATCTTCGCGATTGCGGGACTTCTGCTTCCGCTTCTGCTGGACTTCGGTCTCCTGGAATTCGTGGGTGCTCTGCTGACAAAGGTGATGCGTCCGCTGTTCAAAATCCCGGGTCGTGCCGCGGTTGACTGCTTTACGTCCTGGATCGGAGACGGAACGCTCGGCGTTATGCTGACCTGCAACCAGTATGAAGGCGGTTACTATTCCGCAAGAGAAGCGTCCGTCATCGCGACAACCTTCTCAGCCGTATCCATTACGTTCAGTATCGTTGTACTGCAACAAGTAGACTTGATGGAATACTTCGGTCTTTACTATCTGATCATCTGCTTGATTGGTATCGTCTGCGCAATTATTTGCCCGAGAATCCCGCCGCTTTCCTTGAAAAAGGACGATTATCTGGTAGAGGGGAATGCGATGTCAGAAAGCATTCCGCCGCAATATCATTCTTCGGTGGAATACGGTAAAGCCCTCGCTTTAGAGAGAGTTTCCAAAAACCAGGGAATCGGTCAATTCTTACAAAACGGATTGAAAAACGCCGTTGGCATGTGGTTCGGCGTACTGCCTAGCGTTATGGCCATCGGTACGATCGCGCTGGTTCTCGCGAACTACACCCCGATTTTCGAAATTCTCGGAAAACCGTTCCTGCCGCTGCTTGAGCTTCTGCAGGTTCCGGAAGCCGTAGCTGCGTCCAAAACCATGATTGTTGGCTTCACAGATATGCTTACACCGTCCATCATCGCCGCAGAGACGATTACAAGCGCTATGACCAGATTCATCGTTGCGGTCGTTTCCGTCACACAGCTGATTTACCTCTCCGAGGTAGGCGGTCTGATTCTTGGCTCTAACCTTCCGGTTAAGCTTTGGGAATTATTCGTGATTTTCTTAGAAAGAACCATCATCAGCTTACTGATCGTTTGCCCGTTGGCACATCTTATCTTCTAGGGTTTGGCATAATAAAAGTTATCATTTTGAAAAAATAAGTTTTATCGTAATATCATACAGATGCATCTTATACCTTGTGCAAGAGGCTGTCGCCTTTACGAAAAAAAATCGTAAAAGCGACAGCCTCTTCTTTCTTATTATGTCGGAAATATCGCTGTGCGATGTTTCCGGAATATCGACAAAAGCACCTTGCGAAGTGGCGCTCGCGAGTGAGCGCCATGTGCGCATAGAAATCTCTGATTTCGCTATGCGCACTTTTGTCCCAATGTGAGGTGGAGTTTTTCTGCCGAAACCTCTCGCAATAACTGCGACACATCAAATCCGGCTTCTGCTGCGGCATCTCTTTCTCAAAACTCCATCGCGTCGAGAATGCTTTCCTCCGGCACGACAACATAACTGTCCGGAACCTGCCCGACGATGACGGCTTCGGCAATCTGATAGCTACGCCTGATCTGCGCGGTTTCGTTGGTGAAGGGCGCGAGTACGCGAATCCGGCTTTCCACGTCGCACCGCACATAATAGCGTGTCTGATTGATACCCTGTGACTCAAAACCGGTGCTGCAGGTGATTTTTGTCAGACTCAGCGGCTGCACTTTGATCGTTGTCCGAATCGGCAGCTGCGACAAAAAACGGCTGCCTGTCAGAACGCCTAAATTCACCTTACACCGCGCGATCTCATCCGGGTTATAGGATTCCTTCACGCCGCCCGCAAAATCCATGACAAGCCGGTTAATCAGGCCGGTATCAGGCTCGATATACTGCACACGTCCGTTCTTGTCGCGTTCCACCCGCAGCAGCGGCTGCGTGAAGGTTTCGCTATAAAAGCCTTCCCTCAAACTCGCGTTGATCTTGCCGGAAACCATATTGACCGCGATATCCTCCGCGGCGCCCGCGATATTTTTACCATAGGCGTCCTGAAACAGCCACAGTCCTCCGACCAGCATCATCACAAGACCCAAAAGCATGACCGATATTCTACGCATAGCACTTCTTTTCCCGCGTTTTCGCACGAAAAATCCCCCTCAAACAGTTTATGTGCTGTCAAAGGGGGTGGTGTCAATTGTATTTCGTAAATTACGTGAAACCTTTGTTCCGCGTACCGCGGTAAATTATACGGTCAGCGAATTTTTCAGATAAGGATTCAGAACCTTAATGTAGGTTCCCTTCATCCCCAGCGATTTCGTTTCTAAAATGCCCGCGCTCTCCATTTTTTTGAGCGCGCTGACGATGACGGAATTGGTCAGCTTGTATTTGGCGGCGATCTTGCTGGCGATGATCACGTCCTCGTCTTCCTCCATCTGCGCGATGATCCGCTGCAGCGCGTCATGCTCCGAGTAGGAGAGACTGCAGACAGCCATGTCCACCGCCATACGCAGATTGCGTTCATGAATCATGGCCTGCTGATCCTTGCGTTGGATTTCCAGTCCGACAACGGTTGCGCCGTATTCGCCGAGCGCTACATCCTCGTCCGTAAACGCCGCGCCGTACTTCGCGAGCAGAATCGTTCCGATTCGTTTACCGCCGCAGACGGACGGAATGAACATGTGGTATTTGCCGCTCTGCGGATAATCCTCGCCCAGAATTTCCTTGAGTTTCTCACCGAGCAGGTTGACCTTTGTTTCGGTGAGCTTCAGCAGATTGCGATTGTTCGCCTCCGGAATTTTTTCAAAGCCCAGTTCGTCGATATAGGTGGAGGTGTCGTCCTCCGCGTTCGTATAGCCCACGCCGAGCACACGCCCCTGCGCATTGATGATATACGTATTGGCGTGGATCAGCTCGCTCATAATCCGGCTCAGATCCGTATAAGAGAGGCTGCCTGTCGTACTCTCACTGAGTACCCAGTTCATTTTTCTGATTTTTTCTAAAAATTCTCTGCCCATATTTTGATGCGGCAACGCGCGGATACCGGATTTTTCGGTCCGCGCGTGCTTTGATGTTTACAAGATATAACGGTCCAAATCCTCCGCATGGATGGTTTCCTTGAATCGATCTTTGACATAGTCCTCGTCGATGGTCAGCTTCTCCTCGTTCATTTCCGGAATATTGAACGAAATATCCTCGAGGAGTTTTTCAAGAATTGTATGCAGTCTTCTCGCGCCGATGTTCTCCGTCTGCTCGTTCATCATGAAGGAAATGGTCGCGATTTGATCGATGGCGCCCTCTGTGAATTCCACCTCGATGCCCTCGGTTTCCAAAAGCGCCTTGTGCTGTTTGATCAGCGCGTTTTCCGGCTTGGTCAAAATCTCCACGAAATCCGCCTTGCTCAGATTGTCGAGCGTCACACGAATCGGAAAACGACCCTGCAGCTCCGGAATCAGATCTGTCGGCTTGACGATATGAAACGCGCCCGCGCCGATGAACAGAATATGATCGGTGCGCACCGGACCATATTTGGTATTGATCACGCTGCCCTCGACGATCGGCAGAATATCACGCTGCACGCCCTCACGGGAAACATCCGCGCCGGAGGTCATACGGGAACCGGACGCGATTTTATCGATCTCGTCGATAAAGATAATGCCGTTCTGCTCCGCGTTCTCGATCGCTTCATCGGTAACCTGATCCATATCGATCAGCTTCTGCGCTTCCTGTTCACGCAGAATTTTGCGCGCATCCTTGACCTTGCAGTTTTTCTTTTTGGTCTTTGGCGGTATGAGATCTCCAAAGATATTACCGATCGCGATGCTCATGCCTTCATTGCTCATATCGAGCTGGTTGCCCTTCGGTACATCGGTCACTTCGATTTCGATATACTGTTCCTCCAAAAGCCCCTGACGCAGCTGCTGTCTGACCTGCTCTCTGGCCATCTCCACGCTGTTTTCCTCCGGCGCGGTTCCGTCCTTCGAGGACTGGCTGTCCAGATATTGCTGCTTCTGGCTGGGATAACCGCCGCTGTTCATGATGAAGTCAAACGGATTCTTGCCCTGTCCGGTTTTTTTCTTGTTCTTGCCCGGAATAATCGCCTCGACGATTTTTTCCTCGGCGATTTCCTCGGCGATGCTGTATTTTTCTTCTAACTTGCTCTGTTTAGTCACGCGCATGGACGCCTCCACGAGATCACGCACCATGGAATCCACATCACGACCGACATAACCGACCTCGGTGAACTTGGTTGCCTCTACCTTGACGAACGGCGCGTCCATCAGCTTCGCCAAACGGCGGGCGATTTCGGTCTTACCGCAGCCTGTAGGTCCCATCATGAGGATATTCTTCGGGGTGATTTCTTCTCGCATTTCTTCGGAAAGCAGACTTCTCCGATAGCGGTTTCTCAGCGCGATGGCTACGGATTTTTTTGCGTCCTCCTGTCCGATGATATATTTATCCAGTTCCGCTACGATTTCCTTCGGCGTCATACTGTACAATTTGCTCTTTACTGCCATAGGGGAACCTCCTTATAATCTTTCTACGGAAATATTGCTGTTCGTGTAAACACAGATGGAGCTCGCGATGCGCAGAGATTCGCGCACGATGGCTTCTGCGTCCAGATCGGTGTTATTGAACAGCGCGTTGGCTGCGGCGTAGGCGAAATTGCCGCCCGAGCCGATGGCTACAAACTGCTGATCCGGTTCGATGACCTCACCGTTGCCGGAGATAACCAGCATAGAATCCTTATCCGCAACAATCATCAGTGCCTCCAGGCTGCGCATACCCTTATCGGAACGCCAGATCTGCGCCAGATCGACCGCCGCTTTTTTGAGATTTCCGCCATGCTCCTCCAGCTTTTTTTCGAATTTTTCTGTCAGCGCGAAGGCGTCTGCCACAGAACCCGCGAATCCGGTCACAACGGTGTTCTTATAGATTTTTCTGACTTTTTTCGCTCCGTTTTTCATAATGGTGTGCTCGCCCATTGTTACCTGTCCGTCACCGCCGATGCAAACATCGTCCGGTCCGCGTCTGACCGCGCAGATCGTGGTTGCATGAAATTGTACCATTTCCTTATAAGCCTCCTATTTTATTCCTTATATCCACATTTATCATTTGAACATGCATATTTCGTGGTCTTTGTGTGTTTTTCCAGTAAAAGTTCTCCGCACTGCGGACACTTACGGTCGGTTGGTTTGTACCAGTACGCGCGCGTGCAGGTCGGATAATTGCTGCAGCCGTAAAAGATCTTGCCGGAACGTCCGCGTCTGGCGACAATATCACCGCCGCAATCCGGACACTTGACACCGGTTGCCTTCACGATCGGCTTGGTATTCTTGCACTCCGGATAGCCGGTGCAGGCAAGAAATTCACCAAACCTGCCGGATTTGATGGCCATCGGCCTGCCGCACAGTTCGCAGACCTCGTCAGTGATCTGCTCCGGCAATTCCACCTTTTCGATGGCTTTGTCCGCGACCTCCAGCTCCTTTTCAAATGGTCCGTAAAAATCCCGAACGACCTGCTTCCAGTTCAAGTTCTTGGTTTCGACATCGTCCAGCTTGTCTTCCATCTCCGCGGTAAAGCCGGTATCGACGATTTCCTTAAAGTATTCTTCCATCAGCTGGGTGACCAAAAATCCGAGGTCGGTCGGCACCAGCACTTTCTTTTCGCGCGCGATGTACTTTCTCTCCAAGATCGTCGCGATGATCGGCGCGTAGGTACTTGGACGGCCGATGTTCTTTTCCTCCAGCTCCTTTACCAGGCTCGCCTCGGTAAATCTCGCAGGCGGCTCGGTGAATTTCTGCTCAGGCAGAATCTCCTCCGCCTTGAGGGTTTCTCCCTCGTCCAGCTCAGGCAGCAATTTATCCTTATCCTCATCCAGATTCGGGGAATAGACCTTTTGGTAACCATCAAAGATCAGCTTAGAACCGGATGCCTTGAGACCGTACTCGCCGTTTTCGATACTGACCTGCATACTGTCAAAGATCGCGGGCGCCATCTGACTGGCCAAAAAGCGCGTCCAGATTAACTTATACAGATTATATTGATCCTTGCTCAGCGATTCCTTGATGGATTCGGGATCCAACTGAAGTCTGCTGGGACGAATTGCCTCATGCGCGTCTTGAATATCCTTTTTCTTGTTTGTATAGATATTTTGCGCGGTATACTGCTTCCCGAAGTTTTCTTCGATGTAGGCGCGCGCCATGTCTTTGGCCTCTTCGGAGATACGCACCGAGTCGGTTCTGATATAGGTGACCAGACCGACCGTTCCCGCTCCCTTGACCTCCACGCCTTCATAGAGCTGCTGCGCGACCATCATCGTTCTTTTGGTCGTAAAATTCAGCTTGTTGGCGGCATCCTGCTGCAGACTGCTGGTGGTAAACGGCGCGAAAGGTTTACGCTGCCGTTCCCTGCGCACGATGGCTGCGACCCGATAACTGCCGGCCGCGAGATCTGTGAGCACCTTGTCTGCCTCAGCTTTGCTCGCGATGCTGATCTTTTTCTTTTGATATTCGGCGACCTTAGCGGCAAAGAGTTTGCCCTTTTTGAATTTGACCTGGATATTCCAGTATTCCTGTGGTTTGAAATTCTGTATTTCGTTTTCGCGGTCACAGATGATTTTGAGTGCCGCGGACTGTACACGTCCCGCGCTCAGTCCTCTGCGTATCTTGCGCCAAAGAAGCGGACTGATCTGATAACCCACCAGGCGATCCAGCGCACGTCTGGCCTGCTGCGCGTCCACCAGACCGATGTCAATGGCACGCGGCGACTTGACTGCCTTTTTGATCGCATCCTTTGTAATTTCGTTGAACACGATGCGACATGGCTGATCCGGGTCCAGTCCCAAGAGGAAAGCCAGATGCCAGGAGATTGCCTCTCCCTCGCGGTCCGGGTCGGTTGCCAGATAGACTTTTCCGGCAGCCTTCGCCTCTTTTTTGAGCTCCTTGATCAGATCGCCCTTCCCGCGGATCGGAATATACTGTGGCTCAAAATCGTGTTCCACGTCGATGCCCAGTTTGCTCTTCGGCAGGTCTCTGACATGTCCGACCGAAGCAATGACCTTATAGGACGAGCCCAGATATTTGCCGATGGTTTTCGCCTTGGACGGAGATTCCACGATGACCAGTGTCTTTTTCGCCGCAGACTTGGATGCGGATTTTCCCGCAGATTTTGTGCCTGTCTTTGTTTTTGTCGTTGTTTTTTTCGCTGTTTGCGTTGCCATGTTTCCTCCACAAAACGTTATTTTCCTTCTATGCTTATCTTACATTTCCCATTTTAGTCTATATAATAACACATATAATAGTACGAAACTTAACATTTTGCAATAAAAATTTTTCTGACATGGCAGGCAAAGCGCTCCGGGCCTGCCATGTCCCTGT
>URWB01000103.1 GCA_900551415.1 uncultured Eubacteriales bacterium | reverse complement strand
TGGTTATGTAGGAAATATCGCTTGCGATATTTCCGGAATATTGACGAAAGCACCTTGCGAAGCGCCTGCCATGCATGGCAGACATGTGTATAAAGGAATCGCAGATTCCGTTTTGCACACTTTTGTTCTTCTAAGCGGCATGCGCGCAGAACTCTTCAGATTATGTTATGCGCGATCCATGCCTTTGCTTTTCGCGCCGCGGTCCGCCTCGCGTTCATGGGTATGCTGCTCGCATTACCGACTCACTTCGCGTCTGTGGGCATGCCGCCTGCATTGCCGGTCCGCTTCGCGTCTGTGGGTATGCTGCTCGCATTGTTGCGGTCCGCTTCGCGTCTGTGGGCATGCCGCTTGCATTGCCGGTCCGCTTCGCGTTCATGAGTATGCCGCTTGCATTGCCGGCTCACTTCGCGTTCGTAGGGATCGCGGCGACGCAGTCTCGCTTACGCTTCGGCTTTGTCTGCCTCGCGTTCTTCCTGTTTCGACTTTACGTGACGTTTGATGGCCGCAAAGGTTTCATCGCTGATATCATGCTCAATCTTGCAGGCATCCTCCGCCGCAGTCTTGGCATCTACGCCGATATAGGTCAGAACCGCGGTAAGTACGGTGTGCCGCTCATAGATTTTTTCCGCGATCTCGTGCCCGCTCGCGGTCAGACGCAGATGACCGCCGTCATCCACAGTAATGTAACCGTTTTCTTTGAGGAGACCGACTGCCCGGCTGACGCTCGGCTTGCTGAACCCCATATATTCCCCGACGTCGATGGAACGTACCGCAGGCAGCTCCTTTGAAAGAACATAAATCGTCTCCAGGTACATTTCACCGGATTCTTGCAGTTTCATACGCGAGCCTCCCTATTTGTCGTCGCGCTGCCATTCCAGCATTTTGCGATAGGTGCTGCAGCCAAAAACGATGCCGACGATGAAAACGCCCGCAATGGCGGCATTCCTTACAATTTTGGAAACATCCACATTCACGCTCACTTCAACCAGATCGTTATTGCGTCTTTTTTTATTCTGTTTATCTTTACGTTTCATGTTTGGAACCCCCTTGTTTATCCGATATCCGTACGGAAGTATTCTCCTTCCATTTTAACAGAAACGAGGGTAAAAGGAAAGCCCCAACTTTGCGCGGAAGCGGAAAATATCATCCGCTTGCGTTTCCGGCAATTTTTGTGATGTCGAATCGCGGCGTGCGTAGATACCGTCCGAGTCCGTAGAGAGAATCTGCGTCACCGCGCCGCACTACGGAGGTCCGCTGGTAGGAGGTGAAGGTTGCTTGCATGCCGAGCGCCTTGAGCGTCGAATCTGCCGTGCCGTCCATTGGATAAGCGCCGTAAGGCCAGGCGAAAACCTGTGGCGGCTTGCCGGCCGCCGCTGTGATCAATCTCTGATTTTTTTGCGAATCCTCGCGCAGAAGCCGCGCATAGGTTTCGAAGTCTTCTCCTTTTTTGCGGTCAGCGCCCTTACGACCGTTACGGATGCGATGCAGATCATAGGTATGGCTTGCAAATTCCACAAGACCGGAGCGGCTCATCAGCGCGACTTCTCCCCACGAAAGCGCGCAGCTTGCAGGGACGCGATAGATGTCGTCGGAGCTGCGCGCGCAATCCGCGCCAATCAGCGCGATAACAGCTTTGGCCTGATATTGCCGCAGCAGGGGGAAGGCATAGGTATAGTTGTTGCAGTAACCATCATCGAAGCTCAGAATGACAGGCTTTCGCGGAAGCTTGGCACCCTCCGCGGCGTAAGCGATGAGGCGTGACGGCAGAATCGTGGTGTAACCGTTGTCCCGCAGCCATTTGAGATCGCTTTCCAGACGCTCCGCTCTGATAAAATAATCGTTTTCTTTACCGTCGTTGTCTGTGATGCCATGATACATGAGGATTGGGATGTCGATCGATTCCCGGCTGTCTTCCGGCAGGGGCGCGGCACAAAACGTCAGTGCTGAGACAGCGGCATGGGAAAGCACCGCCGCGCCCGGGTCGCGAAGCACCGCTGCAGCCCGTTGACAAGCCCGGCCATAAGACCACAGCCCTGCGATCAGAAACAAAATGAGGCATAGCAAAAGCAGAATATCAAATTTACGAATTTTCATAAGAACAGAACCTTTCCGCCGCGCGTAAGGGGAGCCTTCCGCAAGGTGACGCTGAACAGAACCGGATTCCCGCGGAATACAGACAAGACAACGCTTCGCTGATACGGCTGTATATTTTATGCGGCAAAGAGAAAAAAAGAAGCGCGAAGACTTTGCGGGACACGAATTTTGTGGTAAAATAAATTACTGCAGGGCCGACTGCGCCCGCAAACTACGAGAAGGAGGCGCCCGATGAAGGCTGCATTTCATACATTGGGCTGCAAGGTCAACCAGTACGAAACCGAAGCCATGAAGGAACAGTTTCGCGACGCCGGATACGAGATTACCGGCGAAGAAGACCCTGCGGACGTTTATATCATCAATACCTGCACTGTGACGAACCTCGCGGACCGCAAGTCGCGGCAGTATATCCGCCGCATGAAAAAACAGTGTCCGCAGGCCATTGTCGCGGTGACCGGGTGTTACGCGCAGGTCAAACCTGAGGAAGTCGCGGCGCTGCCGGAGGTTGACATCGTCGCAGGAACCGGCGAAAAGAACCATCTGGTGCGATACGTCGGCGAATATCTGCAAAATCACAGCAAGCAGACGCATATTTTGGAGTATGACGCGCTGACATCCTACCATGATAAGGGCATTATCACGTCCATGGATTCCCGTACCCGCGCCTATATCAAGATCCAGGAGGGCTGCAACCGATTCTGTTCCTATTGTCTGATCCCGTTTGCGCGTGGGCAGGTGCGCAGCCGCGACCCACGGGAGATCATTTTGGAAGCGCAGACGCTGATCGCGAACGGCTTCAAGGAACTGGTGCTGACCGGTATCAACACAGCGCTCTACGGCACCGAGGAAAATTTTTTGTATCCGCTTCTGCCTTCTGAACAGGAGCGCGGCATGCGGGGCATCGAAATCATCATCAACAGACTGAACGCGCTGGAGGGCGATTTTCGTATTCGACTGAGCTCGCTGGAGCCTACGGTGGTCAATGCCGATTATGTCAAGCGGCTTTTGGCGTATGAGAAGCTTTGCCCGCATCTGCACCTCTCAATCCAGAGCGGCAGCGATAAGATTATCGCGGCGATGAACCGGCATTACAGCCGCGAGGAATATCTGGACATTGTGCGCGTACTCAAAGCACGCGATCCGCATTACGGGATTACAACCGACATCATTTGCGGCTTTCCGGGTGAAACCGACGAAGACTTCGCGGACAGCGTGCGCATGGTGGAGGAGGCGGGATTCCTCAAGGTGCATGCCTTCAAATATTCCAAGCGTGAGGGAACCGCGGCCTATGAGATGAAAAACCAGGTGCCCGGAGAAATCAAAAATGCGAGAGTGACCGCCCTCATCGAAGCCGGAGAACGGCAGGCGGAGATTTTCCTCAGGGAAAGCATCGGCGAGGTGCGAAGCGTCTTGTTCGAGGAATACGCGGGCGATGAGGCGCGGAACGCGGGGGAGCCTGGCATAAACATCGAAAACGGCGATGATGCGCGGCCGGCAGACAAACGCCTGCTTTGCGGCTACGCGGAGAATTACGTCAAGGTTTACGCGATGGGCAGCGCCGAGGATTTTCATTGTTTCAAAAAAGTAAAACTTTTAAGTATATATCAAGACGGACTGAAAGGAGAAATTTTACCATGAGCGACTGTGTATTCTGCATGATTGCAAACCACGAAATTCCATCTAATATCGCGTACGAGGATGACAAGATTATCGCGTTTCACGACCTGGACCCACAGGCACCGGTACATGTACTGGTAATCCCTAAAAAGCATATCGCGTCGTTGGACGCGACGACCGACGAGGATCAGGAGCTGCTTGGCTATCTGCTGTGCAAGATCAAGGATATCGCAAAGGATCTCGGACTGGAGAACGGCTACCGTGTGGTCAGCAACAACGGCGATGACGCGTTCCAAACGGTCAAGCATCTGCATTTCCATGTGATCGGCAAGCAGCAGATGGGTTGGCCGCCGTTCCCGAAACAAGTGTAAGCGCCGCGCGAAAGAAAATATAGGAAATTACAAAAAAACTTCGCCGTTTCTGTTAGACTGTGATACAATGTACTTGGTACTGCGATTTGCAGCCCCAGCCCACTGATTTGCAGCGCGCAAGCCGCGAGGCATTTTAAGGGGCGAGCCGTAAGGCGAAGGCAGAAGCGAGGCAGGTCTCACGCCCAAAAGTGCAGCGCATAAGCCGCGTGGCATTTTAAGGGCAAAGCAGCGGAAGCATCTGCCAAAAAGGAGGCGAAGTCAAGGCCGCTGAGCGGCCGGACGAATATCTATGATGAAATTTGACATGCACTGCCACACGAAGGCAGGCTCCATCGACGCGAGTGTCAGTGTGGAAAGATACATTGAGCTGCTTTCGGCTCAGGGATTCGATGGAATGCTGGTCACCGACCACGACTCGTATAAGGGTTATCACAAATGGATGCGTCAAAACGGCAGATCTTTTTGGTCGATTGAGCAGATTGAAGAGAAACTGGAAAAGACCTTTCACATCGCCCCGGCGAAACAACGGGCAGAGGAAGAACGCGAACAAAAAAAATTCTGCGTGCTGGCCGGAATTGAATATGATACCAAAGACGCAGGACATTTTCTTGTCATTATGCCGGATCATGTCAAGATGCGGCTTTTGCAGATTCGAGGGATGTCCGCGGAGCGTCTGATTCAGATTGTGCACCTTTTTGGAGGCGTGCTGGGACCGGCGCATCCGTTCGGACAGAGGAGCTCGAGCGCCATGTTTTTCAAAACAATCAAGAATAAACCGGAAATCCTGCAGAAGGTGGATTTTATCGAGGGCTTCAATACCTGCGAAAAACCGGAATCCAACCGTTTGGCACAGCTTTTGGCTGAGAAACTGGGCAAGCCCTGCACCGGCGGCTCCGACGCGCATAATGAAGCGTATGTCGGTATGGCCTATACGTTCATCGATCGTGAGATCACCTGCAATGATGACCTGATCGCGGCTATCCGTGAAGGGCAGCTTGCCGGCTGCGGCGGACAGGAACGTGAACGCACGCGTAAGGCAGAGATGAAGGATGCCTTTTACAGCGTTTGGGGATTTAAGGTTTACAATCGCGGCCTTGGCGTACTGTTCGCGCCGTATCGCAAATACCGCATCAAAGAGCTCCGCCACGCCCATCAAAAATAGCGGGCAGAGAGATTTTTGTAAGAAACCTTGTGAATTCTAAAAGAAATAACTTGCGAAACGCCTAAAAAAAGTGTATAATATTTTTGGTGTGACATTTGAAGTGTCACAAAATCTGTTCATGGCTGCACTATTTCATAGAAGTCAGGAGGTGAATTGGAACATGGCACAAGTAATCGTAAGAGAAAACGAAAGTTTGGAATCCGCTCTGAAAAGATTCAAAAGATCCTGCGCTAGAGACGGCGTGATGAGCGAACTGAGAAAAAGAGAACATTACGAAAAACCAAGCGTAAAGAGAAAGAAAAAATCTGAAGCCGCTAGAAAAAAGGCTAAGAAATACTAATCCATTCACAGTCATTTCTTGCCTGCGGTGAGAAAACCGAACGAGGTTTTCACGAATCGAGGTGAAATATAAATGGCATTGAAAGAACAATTGATGGCAGACTTCAAGGAGGCTATGAAGGCTCACGATGAGGTCGCTAAGAATACGATCAGTTTCGCGCGCGCGGCGATCAAGCAGTATGAGGTTGACCACCGGGAGGAACTGGACGATGACGGCATTGTCGCAATTTTATCCAAACAGGTAAAGATGAGAAAAGATGCCCTCGCTGATTTTGAAAAAGCCGGAAGAACAGATTTGGCCGAATCTTACCAAGCAGAAATCGATATTCTTAAAAAGTATCTGCCGGAGCAGCTTTCCGCGGAGAAACTGCGTGAAGTGATCGCAGGCGTCGCTGCTGACCTGAATATTGAGGGCGGCATGCAGAACATGGGCAAGCTCATGGGCGCTGTAATGGGCAAAGTCAAAGGACTTGCCGATGGCGGAGACGTAAAAAAAGAAGTCGAAGCGTTTCTTAAAAAATAATAGGAATGGACAAAAGTGTGCAAAATGGGATCGTAGATTCCTTTACACACATGCCTGTCATGCATGGCAGACACTTCGCAAGATGCTTTTGTCGATATTCCGGAAACATCGCAAGCGATATTTCCATGCATAATAAAAAATACTGAGGCAGTTCACGCGAGCTGCCTCAGATTTTTTTCTTGTGATTGGCGCTGAAATGACATATAATTTAATGTATCGGAAGAGATACGAAAAATCAGTGTTTCCCTGCAAATTGAAAGTGGGTGATGAAGTGATTCAGAAAACCTTTTTTGGAGAAAGCAAAAACATAGAATTCAAACGTGAGATTCCCGGCAATCATGAAAAACTCCTAAAAGATGTGATTGCTTTTTCAAACAGCACAGGTGGGAAGGTAATCCTTGGCATTGAAGATGACACCGGGATTGTCTGCGGGATAGGAGAACAAAGTCCGTTTAAACTGTCCGATTCCATATCGAACATGATTTCGGATGCCTGCGTGCCGCAGATTGAACCTGACATTTCGATACAAACGTTGGAGAACAAAACCATTCTTGAAATTGATATTGTACCGGGAAAATGCAGACCGTATTACCTTGCGAAGAAGGGGAAAGAAAGCAGTGCCTATATCCGGATTAACGGCACAAGTCGACCTGCAGACGTGAGAAAACTGCAGGAATTGGAGCTGGAAGGCCAAAGTATATCGTATGACACGCTCCAGGAAATCGGTCGTGAATATGATGAGGAAAAGGCATTGGCTCTATGCAAAAAAATGAAACAGATTGCAATGGATGCTTGTGAAGCGGAGGAAGAAAGAATTGCAGTAAAAGAACTTACCTTGGAAAAACTGCATGACTTCGGCTTGCTTTGCAGAGTCGGCAGGAATCCATATCCGACCCATGCGTTTGATCTTTTGACAGATAATACGAATAAAGCGGCCAAGATACAGTGCGCTTTGTTTAAAGGGGAGAGCAGGGATATCTTTATTGACCGAAAAGAATTTAGCGGGCCAATTTATGAACAAATTGACGATGCATACAATTTCGTTTTGCGGCACATTGATATGGGAGCGGAAATTGAAGGTGCATATCGAAGGGATCTATATGAGCTTCCGATATCGGCCATCCGAGAGACAATCGCGAATGCAGTTTTGCACCGAAGCTATCTCGACAGATCTTGTATACAGGTTTGTATCTACGACAACAGAATGGAAGTTTCGTCTCCGGGAATGCTATACGGAGGCTTAGATATAGAGACTGCGAAGACGGGAAAATCAACCTGTAGAAATGAAGCAATAGCGGAAGCATTTCATTATATGCGTATCGCAGAGGCATGGGGAACCGGCTTGCCAAGAATCCTAAACCGATGTCGAGAATACGGATTGCCGGCCCCACTGTTTGAAGAATTCGGCGATGGGTTCAAAGTGACTCTTTTCAGAAAGGAAAAGGAACGGTCTGATCGGCTAAGCGAAGCCGCTTATGTGTATGAGCCGTCCGGCATGCAAGATAATACCAAACGTGACACCCAAGTTGACACTCAAGTTGACACTCAATGTGACACCCAAGCTGACACTCAATATGATGCGCAAGGCGCTCATAAGGAGGAAATCGAGCGAATTGTCGAATTGATCAGGCAATATCGTAAAATTACGACCAAAGATATGGCGCGAGAATTAGGCGTGAGCGTGTCCACGGTTAAGCGGAGACTTAAATCCATACCGGAAGTTTCTTATGTAGGAAGCGGATTCAGCGGACACTGGGAGATCCGTGAAACGCCCCATGAAATAGGAAATTGATTCGAATGAGGCGTGGCGTATATCGGGAAATGCTTACAAAAGGCGAAGCTTTTACACAGCTCCACGAAAAGTACGGCATGACGGTCTACCCCTTAACAGAACGCTTTAAGCGAAAAACTCCACAGCGCTTAGCAGGCACTCGGAACCTGGCAGGAACCGGGTGCTTTGTTTTACGCGCGGCAAAACGGCGGGAAGAGCAGATACCGATAAATCTTCGCATGCGCGGCCTGCCCGGCGCATAAGCTATGAAGAGGAAAGCGTATGACTTTCGATCCCCATTCTGTATTTCCATTTCGTCAAAGTCA
>URWB01000102.1 GCA_900551415.1 uncultured Eubacteriales bacterium | reverse complement strand
GATGCAGATATCAGCATTGGTTTAGAAGGCAGTAAACTTGTGATGAACTGCTATGGCAATGCAGAATACCTATTTGATATTGAACCATTCTGCTGGAAGCTCTTTGCGGTAAAATCACCGGTTACGATCGAGCAGGTGGAAATCATTACGGGTGATGACAGGCAAACTGTAAATGTTTAAATGATAAGTACTGAGAATTTATTTTCAGGTTTTGAAAGAACCGAAGGACAGGAGGTAAGAGGAATGAAGAAAAAACAATGCAGAGGCAGGTTTGTGAAAGGATTCGTGGTTCTTACAGCTATGATACTTGTGTCACTTCTGTGCGCCTGTACGGAAAAAGAAACCCCCGAGGATAAGGCTTTGCAGGAAGCAGAAAACTGGGTAAAAACAAATTACGAACAGATTTATGAGGTTCGCAATCTGCAAAGCACCCTGCTGGGAACCGAGGATACGGAAAAGGAAATGCGGTATAGAATCCTGGTGCGGGGAGAAACGAAGTACAAATACCAAAGTTTGGAGGAGATTCCTTTTGTAAAGGGAATGCTGGACGAAAGCAAAGCGCAGGAACTGACGAGCGAACAGCAAAGCGCAATTGACGCATACCTTGAAGAGGTGGCAGACGGCGCAAACATAGGAAATTACGAGGAGTTTGCGATAGAGATGATTGTTTGTGCCGATAAGGAGGATCCGGATGCGCCGCACGAGCTGTTTTTTGAAAACGACGGGGACATGCCGGAGCCGATTGATCATTTGAAAATCGACACGGACAAACTGTACCAAGACGGAAAAAGGGTCGCAAGAGAAATCCTGCAAAGCTAACCCTTAACACTTGTCAAGATTTAGAATAGGTTAACAAAAGGCACAAGAAGTTATCAAACACTTCCTGTGCTTTTTATTAGCCTGACTTTTATCCACAAACAAAGAGATTGCACCGGTTGACTTCCTTTTGAGCAGGATATCCATGATCTGGGCTAGATACGAAGGATTACGTTTTTGGGCAATATCCATTACTTTTTTGTCCATGGGTGCTATGATAAAAAACTATAGCAGCCCGCGTAGATTGAGCAGAACAACAAAAAAGGAGCAAAAAGTTTAAAAAAATAAACAAGAAAACGCGTTTCAGAACTGTTGACTTTAGCACGCTAACGTGATACACTAATGAAGCAAATAAAATACGATATCACAAAGGACAGATACAAGATGATTGACGAAAGCATATTAAAAAAAGACGAGCTGGCGATCTTTACCTTACGAAAACTGTACAGCACGCATGGATATAAAAAGTATAAGATGAGAAAGTTTGAGGAATATGATTTTTACTCGGAAAACAAGGATTTTTTGGCGTCGGACGGGGTCATTACCTTTACAGACGCCGATGGCAGACTACTGGCGCTCAAACCGGATGTCACGCTCTCAATCCTCAAGAATTTCAAAGCGCAAAAGGGCTGCGTCAAGCGCCTGTATTACAACGAAAATGTCTACCGGATCTCGGAGACTTCCCACACTTATCGAGAGATTTTGCAGACCGGTTTGGAATGCATGGGAGATATCGGCAGCGCAGAAACCTGCGAGGTGACATTGCTGGCACTGCAGAGTCTGGCGCTCATCAGTGAGGACTACGTGCTGGATCTGGCACACGCGGGCCTGTTGTTCGCGCTGCTGGATGATTATGGGCTGCAGGGCGAGGCGCGAAAACGCGCGGAACAGGCCTTGCGCGAAAAGAACGCGGACGCGCTGCGGGTGGCATGCACAGACATACAATTCGCGGCTCTCGAGAAGCTGATTCGAAGTGACGGCGATAATCAAAGAAGCCTTCGAGAAATCGAAAAAATCTGTCAAAGCGCGGATGCTTTGGCTGCTTTCGCAAAGCTCGCGGCGCTTTATGCGGCGCTTGAGGAAGCAGGATTCGCGCAGCATATCCGTCTTGACTTTTCGGTTGTGGATGCCGCGGCCTATTACAGCGGGGCAGTATTCTGCGGCTATATCAAGGGCGTGGAGTCGCGGGTGCTGGCAGGCGGCAGGTACGACCGGCTGATGCGAAAGATGGGCAGCGAGGCCGGCGCGATCGGCTTCGCGGTTTACCTCGACGCGTTGGAACGCTTTGAAGAAAAACAGGAGCGTGTCGATCCGTTTATCAATATCGCGCTGCCGAAGGGCAGGCTCGGCGAACGCGTCTACGAAATGTTTGAACAAGCAGGCTTTGCATGCCCGTCCATCAAAGAAGCAAACCGCAAGCTGGTCTTTGAAAATCCGCAAAAAGGCGTGCGCTACTTCTGGGTCAAGCCGTCGGATGTGGCCATCTATGTGGAACGCGGCGCCGCGGATATCGGCGTGGCAGGCAAGGACATTCTGCTGGAATACGAGCCTCATGTGTACGAGCTGATGGATCTTCATATCGGCAAGTGCCGCATGGCGGTTGCCGCGCAGAAGAACTTTGTCGATGATACTTCGACAACCCTGCGCGTGGCGACAAAATTCACGAATATCGCGCGGAAATTCTATGCGGAAAAATGCCGCGACATCGATATCATCCATTTGAACGGCTCGATCGAGCTGGCACCGCTCTTAGGGCTTTCGGATGTGATTGTCGATATCGTGGAAACCGGCAAGACCCTGTCGGAAAACAATCTGGAGCCGGTCGAGACCATCGTGCCGATCAGCGCGCGGCTGATTGCCAACAAATCCGCGCTCAAATTCAAAACAGAACAGATCGAAGCGATCAGAAAAGGATTGACGAAAAATGAGTAAGTTTTTAAGAAGAAGCCTTGCGGCGCTCGAGGCCTATGTACCGGGCGAGCAGCCGCAGGATCGTAAATACATCAAATTAAATACCAACGAATCGCCGTATCCGCCGCCGCAGAGCGTTGCGGCGGTCCTGAACGCAGAAGAATCTGCGAAGCTTCGTCTTTACAGCGACCCGGAGAGCCGGGTGCTCAAGGAGCGGCTGGCGAGGAATTACGGACGTGCGCAGGCAGAGGTCTTTGTCTCCAACGGTTCTGACGAGATCCTCAACTTCGCCTTTATGGCCTACGGCGAGCAGGGCGTACGGTTTGCGGACATCACCTACGGCTTTTACAGTGTGTTTGCGAATCTTTACGGTCTGGACGCCGAAGTGATCCCGCTGCGCGAGGATTTTTCGTTGGACGCCGAAGCTTTTTGCGGTAAGGACGGACTGACGGTCATCACGAACCCGAACGCGCCGACCGGCATGGCGCTGCCCCTTGCGGCCATCGAGGAGATCATTTCGTCGAGCCGCGGTGTGGTGCTGGTGGATGAGGCCTATGTGGACTTCGGCGCGGAGAGCGCGGTCAATCTGATCGATCGATACGACAATCTGCTTGTCGTGCAGACCTTTTCCAAGTCGCGCAGTATGGCGGGCGCGCGTTTGGGCTTTGCTTTTGGGAACGCGGCACTGATCGCGGACCTCGAAAGGATCAAATACGCAACGAATCCGTACAATATCAACCGTCTGACGCAGGCGGCCGGCGCGCAGGCGCTGGAAGAGGAGGACTATTTCCGCGCGAACTGCAGGCGCATCATCGAAACAAGGAACTACGTCTCTGCGGAGCTTCAAAAGCGCGGTTTTACCGTAACCGACTCGCAGGCGAATTTCCTGTTTGCAAAGAGCGATCGTATTGACGGGGAGACGCTGTATCGCAGGCTCAGGGAAAAGGGTGTGCTGATCCGGCATTTTACCAAAGAACGCATTAAGGACTACAACCGCATTACCATCGGCAGCCGCGAGGAAATGGAGATTTTCCTGCAAAAGACCGATGAGATCTTGGAGGAACTGACATGAGAGAGGGCGTTATCAACCGCAAAACAAACGAGACCGATATCCGGCTCAAGCTGGAGCTGGACGGCAGCGGCAAGAGCTGCATCGACACCGGCTGCGGTTTTTTGGATCACATGCTGACGCTGTTCGCAAGGCATGGGCGTTTTGACCTGACCATCAGCTGTAAGGGCGATACGGAGGTGGATTACCACCACACGACAGAGGACATCGGCATCGCGCTCGGCGACGCCTTCGCGGCGGCGCTCGGCGATCTGCGGGGCGTGACCCGCTACGGCAGCTTCCTGCTGCCGATGGATGAGGCGCTGATCCAGACGGCAGTGGACCTTTCAGGACGCGCACACCTGTCCTACGCGCTTCTAATCCCGACGCAGAAGGTCGGAGATTTTGATACGGAGCTGACCAAAGAGTTTTTTCTCGCACTGGTGCGCCATGCCGGAATCACGCTGCACATCCGGCAGCTGGCGGGCGAAAACTCCCACCACATCATCGAGGGCGCCTTCAAGTCAGTCGCCAGAAGTCTGGCGGCAGCAGTCAAGATCGACGCGGTCTATCAAAATGAGATACCATCAACCAAAGGGGTGCTGTAAATGATTGCGATTATTGATTACGGTGTCGGCAACCTGTTTTCACTTTCTTCGTCGCTGCGGACTGTCGGCGCGGAGGTCGTGGTGACCGATGACCGGGAAATATTAAAAAAAGCAGACCGGCTGATCCTGCCGGGCGTCGGCGCGTTTGCGGACGCTGCAGCCAAGCTGCGGGCAGACGGTTTGGACAGCTTCGTGCGGGAGCAGGCTGCGAGCGGCAAACCGCTGCTCGGCATTTGTCTGGGCATGCAGCTTTTATTTGAAAAAAGCTATGAATTCGGGGAACATCAAGGTCTGGGGCTGATTCCGGGCGAGATCGTACCGATGCAGGGTACGATACCGGCAGACCTGAAGATTCCGCAGATCGGCTGGAACCGCCTGCGGCTCAAAGGCAAAAATCCGCTGTTTCAGCATATCCAGGATGGAGACTATGTCTATTTCGTGCATTCCTACTATGCAAGCGGCTGCGACCCATATGTGATCGCCACGACCGACTACGGCATCGAAATGACCGCGGCGGCGGCGCATGGGAATGTGTACGGGTGTCAGTTTCATCCCGAAAAAAGCGGTCCGGTCGGGCTCAAAATTCTCGCGGCGTTTTGCGGAACGGAGGCAGTGCAATGAAGATTTTTCCGGCGATAGATTTATATGAAGGCAAGGCGGTGCGCCTGCTCAAGGGCGACTACGAACAGATGACGATCTACAGCGAGCAGCCGCTGGCTGTGGCGCGCGCCTTCGAAGCGGCAGGCGCGGACTGCCTGCATCTGGTAGATCTGGAGGGCGCGCGATTGGGGACGACGCCGAATCTGGCGCTTGTGACCAAGCTGGCACAGGAGACCTCGCTGTTTACCGAGATCGGCGGCGGCATTCGCAGCCTGGAAACGGTCAAAACCTACATCGCGGCAGGCGTAGATCGCGTGATCCTGGGGACCGCGGCGGTCGAGAACGAGACGTTTCTGCGGGAAGCGGTCGCGGCCTACGGCGAAAAGATCGCGGTCGGCGTGGACATCAAGGACGGCTTTGTCGCGGTCAAGGGCTGGACAGAGACCAGCGCCAGCACCTGCTTTGATTTTTGTGACAAAATGAAACAGATTGGCGTCAGGACGTTGATCTGTACGGATATTTCTAAGGACGGCGCGATGCAGGGCACGAACCGCGCGCTGTATCAGCAGCTGAGCGCGCGCTATGATATGGACATCGTGGCATCGGGCGGGGTGTCGTCCATCGAGGACATCCGGGCGCTGCGGGCGCTGGATCTGTACGGCGCGATCATCGGACGCGCCTACTATATCGGCGCGATCGACTTAAAAGAAGCATTGGAGGCAGCGAAATGATCACCAAAAGAATGATTCCATGCCTGGACGTGAAGGACGGGCGCGTTGTCAAAGGCGTCAATTTTAAGGACTTGAGTGATGTTTCCTCACCGGTGGAGCTGGGCAGATATTACAGCGATGCAGGCGCGGACGAGCTGGTTTTTTATGATATTACCGCTTCCAGCGATGGGCGGAGGATTTTTACCGATATTCTCAAAGAAGTCGCCTCGCAGATTTTCATCCCCTTGACCGTTGGCGGCGGCATCCAAACCTTAGAGGATTTTGACCGCGTGCTGAAGTGCGGGGCGGATAAGGTCAGCGTCAACTCCGGCGCGATCAAAAATCCTGCCCTGATCCGGCAGGCAGCAGAGCGTTACGGCAGGCAGTGCGTGGTGCTTTCGGTCGACATCAAGCGCGTGGACGGTGTGTTCCACGTCTTTTCGCGCGGCGGCAGAGACGATACCGGTATGGAAGCCATCGACTGGATCTGCCGCTGTGTGGCGGACGGTGCCGGAGAGGTGGTCGTCAATTCGATCGACACTGACGGCGTTAAGAACGGATTCGATCTGGAGCTGCTGCGTGCCGTCACCGATGCGGTGGCAGTCCCGGTCATCGCATCGGGCGGTGCAGGCTGCGCGGAGGATTTCGTGAAGCTGTTTCAGGAGATCCCGGCGGTCGACGCAGGGCTTGCGGCTTCGGTCTTTCATTTCGGGGAAGTCGATATCCGGGACTTAAAAAAATTACTGCAGGAACATGATATTACAGTGAGGTTATAACGATGCTGAATCTTGATGAATTGAAATTTGACGAAAAAGGACTCATCCCGGCGATCGTCGTGGATGCAGAGAGTAAAAAAGTGCTGACGCTGGCGTATATGAACCGCGAAAGCCTTGCAATTTCCATAAAAAAAGAGCTGACCTGTTTTTACAGCCGCTCTCGGCAGGAACTCTGGCTCAAAGGCGAGACCAGCGGAAACTACCAGCACATCGTGTCCATCACCGCGGACTGCGATAACGACGCACTGGTCGTCGTGGTCGAAAAAGACGGTCCGGCCTGCCACACCGGTTCGGATTCCTGCTTTACCAAGCCGGTATACGAAAGCCCGAACCGTGCTGCTTTCTCGGCAGATGGACTCTACGAGCTGCTTGCCGACAGGAAAGAGACCTTGCCGGAGGGCTCCTATACGACCTACCTCTTTGAAAAGGGTATCGATAAGATTCTCAAAAAGGTGGGCGAGGAGTCGACCGAAGTCATCATTGCGTCCAAGGGCAATGACAAGAAGGAGACCGTTTACGAGATCGCCGATCTGGCCTATCACGTCATGGTGATGATGGTCGAAATGGGCATCTCTTTGGACGATGTGCGCAAGGAACTGGCCTCCCGTCATGTCATTGACCACAAGGTCAAGCAGGAAAAGATGACTGCGGACTAAAGCTTAGTCGTCCCATCTGTAATCCTTGTCGTAATCGTAGATGGCGCCGGTGCGGGCATTGATCTCGAATTCATATTCGTAATCGCCTGCATAGAACTCGACATCGTAGACGCGGACGCCGTCATCATAATCCAGAGAAGCTTTGATGAAATCAGCCTTGGAGGCGCTGACCCCTGCGTACTCCAGGGCTATTTTCTTTGCTTTCGCAGTGCCGATATAGCCGGAGCTTGTGGAGGTGCCGGATGCGCTTCTGGTCTTGATCTTGATATCCTCAAAGTCGCCGTAGTATCTGGAGCCTAAGACCTCGGTCACCGGACGCACCTTGAATTTATAATACGTACCGGAGGATAAGCCAGTTGCTGTGTATGTGGTTTTTGTCGTTGTGATCAGGCGTTTCCAGCTGCCGGTATTGGCATTGTACTTGTAGACCTGATACTTGTCCGCTCTTCTGACTGCGCTCCAGCTCAGCGTGACGCTGCTTTTGGTCTTTGCTTTCACGCGCAGATTATCCACGTCCTTTGGTGCTGTGGCTGTACTGAACTCTGTCGAGAAAGCACCGTCCTGCCCGTTTGCGTAGGCATTGACCTTGAATTTGTAGACGCTTGCGGAGCGCAGATCGTCAATTTCGGCGTGCGTGCCGGAAGTCCTTTCTACCTGCAGCCAGCCGTTTGTGTCGGTATCATAGAGGTAAACATGGTAGCCCTGGGCCCCGGCGACCGGATTCCATGCGAGTGTCAGCTCATCGTCATCTCTCTGTACGGTCTCCAGTCCTGTCGGCGCGGTCAGCGCAGCAGTTACTGCGGCGGACGCCGGTACAGCAGCGGAAGCCATGAGCGAGGCGCTCAGCAGCATTGTCAGCGCGGCAGTCTTCAGACCCATAAGGCGGTTTCTAATCTCTAATCTTTTCATACTATAATTCCTCCCTTTTGAGATTTTATTTTGTTTCCTTGTTGGATTACCTGTATCATACCGGATAAAAATTAAAATAAAATGAAAACCAAAAAGAATTTTTGCATTTTTGCGACAGGAGAATAAAATCGACATTTGCGGTTTTCGCGCAGCAGGCTTTGCACGGATAGGACAAAAGTGCGCATAACGAAATCAGAGATTTCTATGCGCA
>URWB01000101.1 GCA_900551415.1 uncultured Eubacteriales bacterium | reverse complement strand
TTTTGCCAAAAAGGGTGGGAAAATGCAAAATTTTTTTAAGTTTTTTTGATTTTTTTGCTCGTTTATTCCTTTTTCTGTAGATATATCCTTTTGCATCCATTACAGCGCCGCGGGCAAAAAATTTTCTTCGGTGAGGGGCTATCGCGTCGGCGTGCGATAAAATCTTCCGTTAATCTGCTCGGTATTGATGACGTTGATGAAGGCTTTTGGGTCGATACTGCGGATGGCCGCGATCACCGCGTCAACTTGTTCTCTGCCGATGACCGAATAGAGGATCTGGCGCTCCGCGCCTTCGTAACAGCCTGTGCCGTCCAGCAGGGTGGCGTCGTGGTGGGTCAGTGCGCGAATTTTGCCGTAAACGGCGCTCGGCTGACTCGTAATGATCAGCAGGGTCGCTTTTTGGTAGCGCTTAAAAAGGATCTGAATCATTTGCGTGCCGGTATACTGGTAGATAATCGAGTACAGGGCTTTGTCGAAGCCAAAAAGCAGGCCTGCCGTCCCAAGTATCACGACGTTTGACAGCAGAATATAGTTCCACGCGTCAATACCCTTTTTTTCGGAATAGTAAATTGAGATAAAGTCTGTGCCGCCGGCGCTGGCGCCGCACTGCAGGCATAGGCTGATAGCGGTTCCGTTGATCAGACCGCCGAAAATCGCGATCAGCAGCGTGTCGTAGGTAATCGTGATGTCCGGAAACAGGTCTGTCAAGATACCGGACAGGAACACCACGTAGAACGAATACAGGGTGAAGCGTTTGCCGATATAGCGAAAGCCGATGTAGGCCGGAATCAGATTGAGCGGCAGATACAAGGCCGAGTACGGAATCTTACTGTCAAAGAATACGTCTGCGATTTGCTGCAGCAGGATCGCGAGGCCGCTGAAGCCGCCCGGAAACAGCCCTCCTGTCCGCACAAAGCTCTTGAGGTTAAAGGCCATCAGCGCCGCGACAAGGGTCAGGCTGATAAACATGGTAAGCTCATGCTTCCAGCCGGTTTTTACACCGTAAAGATTGGGAGTCGGTTCGTCTTTTTTGTGTTTCATGTTTTTCTCCCCGTTTTATGCCTGTGCCTCCGGCAGCTTGCAGACGTCAATCCAGCCGATGGCCCCGGAATATTGATAAAGCTCGTCGCAGGTCAGCTCAATCGCGCTGTTGTCACTGCCGCAAGCCGGAAAAACCGTTTCGAAGCGCTTCATGGATTCGTCGCAGTAGATTCTGACCTTTGGGTTTTGAATCGCAAAAGCACAGACCCCGCCGACCGCGTGTCCGGTAAAGTCCAGCACCTCGTCCGCCGTCAGCATTTTTGCCTTGAAGCCGAAGGTGTCCTTAAACTTGCGGTTGTCTATCTTGGTATCTCCCGCCGTCTGAATCAGAATGCAGCCGTCCTCGCCGTCCTTGAAAGAGAGGGTCTTGCAGATGCGCGCGCCCTCGACGCCGACCGCGATCGCCGCCAGCTCCACGGTCGCGCTGGAAACCTCGAATTCCATGATTTTATCTTCCATATCATATTGCCTGAAATATGCTCTTACCTTATCTATTGCCATTTTTGGTGGTCCTCCTGTTTTTTTATTGTCGAATTGTCGAATCGACTATCGAGTTGTCGAATTGCCGAATCTAAATTATACGCTTCTAAGTAAGCTGCGTCAAGAAATCATTGCGTAAAAAAACAAAAAGAAAACCTCTTTCCCATACAATCTGCGGTTCCGAGGTTTTCTCCTAATATTTCCACTCTATTCTATTTGCTTTTTCTTCGTCTGTCCTCCTGCCATGACAGGAAGAGGCAGATGACTAAGTACGATACTGCCAATGGAACTGTCAGCGCAAGCAGAAGTCCATACCACGTCGCGTTATGTTTCATCATAAACATGGCAATCACCATGGCGGTGGCGGCTGAGATGTAGAAGGCTGTTCGGTCAAAGCCTTTTTTCAGCGCGTAAATCAAAATGATGAGGGAAGCGACAATCGGCAGCAGCATAAAGAACAGCTGCATGACTTATCCTAACTGGATGATCTGTGCCGCGATGACAAAAATCATGCCGAGCAGATACTGCAGACCAATCAGCGGAAGGATCCATTTTGCCCACTTGGACCAAGGTACTTTGGCCAGCGCAAGACCCGCCATGAAGTAACCGGAGGTCGGTGTGAAGATATTGGAAATACCATCGCCTAACTGGAATGCGATACAAGCTGTCTGTCTTGTTACGCCTACCAGGTCTGACAGCGGCGCCATGATCGGCATGGAAACCGCAGCCTGTCCGGAACCGGATGGAACGATGAAGTTGAGCAGGCACTGGAAGATGTACATGCCAACTGCGGATACCATTCCCGGAAGTCCCTGCAGTAAGCCTGCCGCGCCATGCAGAATGGTGTGCAGGATGTTCGCGTCGTTCATAACGATCAGAATACCTCTCGCGAAACCTACAACCAGCGCGCCGCCGGCGATGTCAGCCATGCCCTTCGCCAGAGCGTTCGCATAGCCGTTGATTCCCAGCTTGCCGATGAGGGCTACGATCATGGACATACCGAAGAACAGTGCCGCGATCTCATCCATGTACCAGCCTTTTTTGATAACGCCGAAGATCAGCAGAATGATCGATGCCAGGAAAACAAGCAGGATTGCTTTTTCTCTGCCGCCAAAAGTCGGAAGGGAATCCAGATCCGCGACGTCCTCTCTGGTCTGGTCGAATTCGTACATCGGAGAAAGCTGCGGGTTCTTTTTAACCTTGGTCGCGTATAACATAACTGTAATCGTAGTAAGCAGCACCATGCAGATGTACATCACGATACGGAATGTCATACCGGACAACAGCGGCAGCTGCGCGATACCCTGTGCAACCTGAATCGTGAATGGGTTGATGAATGCGCCCGCGAAGCCTGCGCTCGCGCCGCAGAATACAATCGCCACACCGGTGATACTGTCATATCCTGCCGCGATCATCAGCGACACGAAAATCGGAATGAACGGAATTGTTTCCTCTGCCATACCGAATACGGAACCGCAGAGGGAGAAGAGGAACATAACGATCGGGATCAGCAGCAGAGTCTTGCTCTTCATTGCCTTGATCATTCTGCCCATACCGGCTTCAATCGCTCTTGTTTCCTGCAGAACCGCCATCGCTCCACCTACGATGAAAATGAAGAATATAATCTGCGCGGATTCCTGCATACCTCTTGGTACCGCCGTCAGGAACTGCATCAGGCTAACCGGAGTCGGGTCTACCGCGTGGTAGGTTTCCGGGTCAACAACGCTTCTGGTCTGACCGGTTTCCGGATTGACAACTACATCGTGATAATCATACACGTTTGACGGAATGATGTAGCTCAGCAAGCTGAAAAGTAAAATAAGTGCTAGTAAGAGGATGTACACATGTGGTACAACGAATTTTTTCTTTTCCATAAAATATGCCTCCTTACTTATATTATATGGACTGGAGAACTGCCGCGCGGTCTGAGTGGAAGGAAGGCGCCCTCAGTTCTCATACGATTATCATTTTATCACAAATCATTCACTTTGTGAACACATTTTTAGCAGTTTTTTTGTGATTTTTTGGCAAAAAGTGCACTTGGATCCAAAACCCTAAATTCATAATCTCTGCACTTGGTCATGCAGTCGCTTGCCACTGTCCGGATGTTCGACACGCGCGCTGCTCGGACACAAAACACAAGCGCCTCGATGTGCGCCAGCTCCCCGAAAGCGAATCTCTTTGACCCTACCGTACGCTCGGACGCAAAACACAAGCACCTCGATGTGCGCCAGCTCCCCGAAAGCGAATGAACGCGCGGCGCTCGGTACATAGCACGAACCCCCCACGTTCCGAGACCATCCCGCGCCACAAATCCGTATCCCCTTGACCCTGCGAGGCAATCCCGCGCCACAAACCTGCATACCCCCGGACACTGCGAGGCAATCCCGCGCTGCAAACCTGCATACCCCCGGACACTGCGAGGCAATCCCGCGGACGCTTTCGCGCTCAGCTTGAGGCTCGTCTGCTTGACGCCGGCAATCAAGGCAGCAAACCTCTGCGCCACGCCAAAATGCATGCGTCCCTCCCTCTCTTTCGCGTTTGCGCCGCTTTTTGGGGTAAAAATGCTCCAAAGATGTAACGCGGTTACCTTCATCGCGAACGCAACAGGCGCAAAAAGATACAAATTTCTTCCTGTTTGTTTTGTTCTACAATAAACCTCCCATATCTTTGTTTTCTCTCATAACTTTTAAATTAAAATCTGGTAGTTTCGCATATTTTTCCCTGTAAATTCATGGAGCGTTCCGGTAAGGCAGGCGCGTCATTACATCTTTTTGCTCAAATCAGGCGAAAATGGGAACTTGCACTTGTTTTTTCCCTTTTTCTACCAGATTTCTACCGGAGGACAGCCAGCGCAAAGCGAGACAACAAAGGTGCCTTCTCGTGACAAGGCGGAGCTTCGCGTGAAACAGCGAAGTGTTGCAGCGCCGTTTTGGGCTGTTCGCGCGCAGCAGGGTGGTTCCTCTGAGAACTACCCTGTTTTTTCGCGTCCACGCGCGGTATGGCAGTTGCTCCGTCTCTGAGGCTTTAAAAGGAGGTGGACCGCCTTTTCGTGCCCACGCGTGGCAGGGCGCGTTCTTTTGATTTTCTCCTATGCCCCGTTCTGTGCGCCTTTGTCGAAATCTGTCGAAATTTTTTCGTTTTGTTTCCCATTTTATCCCTTGCTTTTTCTGTATCTCTGTTATAAAATGTAATTACAGAATCTGTATGATTCCGTTAGGGCGCCAAGCGGCGCTTCCTTCTTGCCATGGCAGCCACAGTTTCAGTGCAGCGCCTCTGCGTCGCGGGCAGAAGCGTTTGAGAAGCCGAAGATCGCATGCGTTCGGTTCTCGGAAAGGTTTTTTATGGTACGAAATGGACAGAAATTTTACCAAAAGCGAAGCTGACATGGGCAACGCTTCGCTGCCGCCGGACTTTTTGCCGTTTACAAACGATTTTATTTTTTCTCTGGTCATGCGGGATCCGGAGATCTGTCTCGGCATTTTGAAGCTCGCGATCCCGGACGAGGAATTCTCCGAAATTCGAATTATGAAATCTCCGAATCCGCTGATTGATGAGCAGACAGACGCGGAAGCTGCGCTTCCTTCAGCGAACGGGGAAAAAGGCTGCGCGCCTCCTGCCGCGCGCGGCGCCGGCTTCCCTTTGGCTGCGAGGGCTTCTCACGCGGCACCGGCGGCAGAACGGGACTCGCGTGCAGATGCCTCCGGTTTATACGCCGAAACGCAAAAAACTCTAAAATTCACCAAGGATATGCACGGCGTGCGCTTTGACGCGTATATCAAGTCTGAAAATCTATGGGCCGAAATCGAGATGCAGACCGCTTCCGGTTTCGCGCTCGGCAAACGCAGCCGCTACTATCAGGCAAACATGGATTTGGACTGTCTGAAGGAAGGAGAGGATTACGCGAAGCTGAAAAAGTGCTATGTGATCTTTCTCTGCACCTTCGACTACTTCAAAAAAGACGAGCCCGTCTATTTCTTTCGCTCGTGGGATGTGCAAAAAGGCTTGCCTCTGGATGATTTTTCGTATAAAATAGTTTTGAACACAGCATGCACACCGGCGAAAGTGCCGGAGGCTCTGAAGCCGCTCTATGCCTATTTGAACGATCCGAAGGCGAGTCAGGCTTCATCGCTGACGCGCAGGATTGACGCGCGTGTCAGGAAGTTCAATACTGACGATTGGAGGCGGAAGTATATGACATTCGAGTATATGCTGAACGAACGCGAGCGCAAAGGATTGGAATTGGGTCGCGAACAGGGCTTAAAGCAGGGTCGTGCCGAAGGCGAAGCTTCAGGGCTTGCAAAAGGCGCGTCGCAAAAGCAGCGCGAGATCGCGAAGAATTTTAAAGACTCCGGTGTTCCGCTTGACTTGATTGCGAAAAACACCGGACTCTCAGTCGAAGAAATTGAAGGCCTCTAGTGATTCACACAGCTTTCCTGTTTTTTGTGTGTCTAATTGCAGCAGGGTGGTTCCTCTGAGAACTACCCTGCTTTTTCGCGTCCACGCGCGGTAACTCCACGTGCGGCAGGACGCCGCTTCGCATGAAACAGCGAAGTACTGCAGCGTTTTTTGCGGCTCACCGCGACAGGCGCTGGCGGGAGAAGCTGCGCTAAATCCGGACGTGGCGCTGAATTGTTTTTTACAGCTCCTCGTGGCAGGGCGTATGCTTGCCGATAATAAAATTGAATGATGTCCGGTCCTTCTGTTCAGAGAATGTTCAAAAAAAATTCTTGCTCGCAGGACACGCGAAGCGCTAATTCGCTGAATTCAGCCATCTGATTTACAGTTTGCGCGAAAAGGCTTTCGCTTGTAAAATGTGCGAAAGGGCTTGCCTCCGAATGATTTTTCATATAAAATAGTTTTGAAGCGGTGTGTCCTTCAATTCCTATGTCGATGAGGCAGCCGCGTGTTAAGGGAGGCAGACTGAACATTATGAGAAGACTAGAACGAGAGGCTATCGATTTAACGCAGAGATGCCTGCAGGAATTTTGGCAGCAAGATGCAAGCTTTGTGATTTCATGTCTCGCAGAGGATGTTGTTTGGATTGGCGCGCAGAAGGATGAATTTCTGGTCGGGCGCGAGGCAGCCGAAAACGATCTTCGCGAAGCCATTAAGCAGGTGCCGCCTTGCGTGATTCTAAATGGCGAGTTTTACGCGTTGGGCAGTGGTTCCCGCTTTTGCACCGTCACTGCGCGATATCTGACATCCACCGCGCCCTCGGCGGAATACTTCCTGCAAGGACAGCAGCGCTGCACCTTTGTGTGGGAAAAAACGAAGGAAGGCATGAAAATCCGACACATTCACGTCTCGAATCCGATGGGTGAACTACAGCTGGCAGAGGGGGAATTTGTCCCGACAACCATGGGTAAACTCGCGTCCGGCTATCTCCAAAACGAAATTAAACGTCTGTCAGACAGACGCAGACTTAACGTCATCGGTGAAAACGGCTCGCTGCAGTCCATTGCCCTCGCTGACATTATGTATGTCATGGCGAAAGGAAAGGATACGCACTTGGTTTGTGAAGACAGAAATTTCCTCATCAAGATGTCGATTACTGAACTCGCAGAAATTGCCGGCGAACAGGACAAAAAACTCCTGATCCCCGTACACCGCAGTTATCTGGTCAATCCGGATTATATTTCTTCTATAGAGCGCTACACGCTGACGCTGCTGAATGGCACGAAAATTCCGATTCCCGTAAGAAAATATAACGAGGTCCGGGAAGTGCTGCTGCATTTTTACGAAGGTGCGGAGGCTTAAAGGCAGGTCAAAATTAACAAAAGTACGGCTCCGGGCAGGCCAAGGAAGCCGACAAGGATCGCGTTGATAAAATTCAACGGAATCCAGAGTCCCAAGCCGGCGCAAACCGTGTTGAACAGGAGGATGATGAATCCTCCTGCGATGCTGTTGAGTACCAATTTCAAAACCAACTTGAGCGGCCACAAAAAGATTTTTCCGAAAATCAAGATTAAAATAACCGCGCCTGCATAGGTCAGCAGGATACCGAGTTGTTCTCCCATTTTTACTCCCCTTCTGATTGAAATCTAAGACTTATCTCCTTGCCGCATATCGAAATATTGCAATGCATCCATGTCGAAATATCGAAAAACAGCGTATACGGATTTTTGTTCCGTATATTTTATGTTGCTTTGGAATAAAATAGAATGAATTCTCCCATAATACTGTTAAACTATGCTAGTAGAAAGGTGTGATTCTTATGAAATGGAAATCTGTTTCTTCTGTCTGTTCTGAAGACGAAATGCTCTATCAGTCCATAAAAAACGCCCGTTCCGAACTGGATTGGGCCGTTTCAGTGTTCAATGAATTGACCGACCACGCAGCCATCGACTACGCGTCCTATTATGTGCTGGCCGCGCGCACGAAGTATTCCTATCTGCTGCAGCTGGCAAAGGAGCGCAATCTCTCCGTCTGAGAACGAGGGAGGAAGCTGCCTGCCGCGAATGCCGCGCGATGCAGGATTCGGGCAGCTTGCCGCGGATCTGTTTACAGTTCGCGGCGCCCCTCCATCGCCTTGAGCAGCGTCACCTCATCCGCGTACTCCAAGTCGCCGCCGACCGGTATGCCATGTGCGATGCGACTGACCTTGATCCCCGCCGGCTTGATCAGACGGGCGATATACATGGCGGTCGCTTCGCCCTCGATATTCGGATTGGTTGCGATAATCAGCTCCTTGACATCGCTGCTCTGCAGACGCGTGATCAGCGATTGCAGGTTGATATCAGCCGGACCGATGCCCTCCATCGGAGAAATAACCCCATGCAGGACGTGATAAAGCCCATGGTATTCGCGGATGCGTTCCATCGCCATCACGTCGCGTGGGCTTTCAACCACGCAAATGGTGTCGGTTTTGCGTGAGGGATCACCGCAGATGGCGCAGGGATCCCTGTCGGTCAGGTTGCCGCAGACAGAGCAGTATCGGAGTTCTCGTTTCGCTGTCGTGATCGCCTCAGCAAGCT
>URWB01000100.1 GCA_900551415.1 uncultured Eubacteriales bacterium | reverse complement strand
CGGTATGCTTCAAAAATAATGAATGGATGATGCTGATATCGTACGTATCTGCATATCTTCTACTATATCTACTATTATCAGAAGTAAAAATAGGATTGTTTTTTGCTTATGATATGCATAGAGCCTCCGTAACTAGTTTCTTTATGGGGATTATCACTGCAATTTGGAGAATTGATGCCAAATCAATTGAAGGCTGGTATCAGGCAACACTCCTATGCAACCTTATGATTCTATTCTTTTTTGTCGTTCTTGCATTATTACTGCGAAAAAAGCGAAAAATCATTCAACAGACCATACGCAAAATACCACTTTGGCTGTATTTGGTCTTTACGGGTATTCTTGCTATCCCTACATTGAGTTATTACAGCACCGCCGAAGAAGATGTACTGAAAGTGGAAGGTATTTTGACGATCGTGGATGGTCTAACCGGAATGATCCTCACCATTACGATCGCGCTCGGCGTGTGCCTCTATTTTCAGCGTAAGGAACTGCGGACACAGGTCGAACTCAATGAACGCTGCATCAAGGAACAGACGGGGCAGTATCATCTGCTCTATGAGAAGCAGCAGGAGCTGCGGCGTTTTCGTCATGACAGCAGTGCGCACTTGCAGGCTATCGCGTCCATCGCAAAAGACGCGGGAGACCAACGTGTACTCTCGTATGTTTCGGAACTGATGGGACAGCAGGCGGAAATGAAGCACCTCGCGACCGGCAACCTGATCGGCGATGCGGTGGTAAATGCCTACTACAGCAAAGGACTGCGAGATGGTATCCATGTAGAACTGGTCGGACAGTTCGCAGAGGACTTTGACATTTCAGAGACCGCGCTTTGTGTGATCTTTACGAATGTGATCGCCAATGCTTACGAAGCAGCGTTAAGATGCAAAGAGAATCGCAGCATTCGGATCTCCTTTACGAACTTTCGTGACCATCAATTCATTCGGGTAAAGAATCCGACGAGCGAAAGACCCGTTATTGAAGATGGTATCATCCAACTCGGACAAACGTCCAAAGCAGACAAAGAAAATCATGGCCTCGGTGTGCGGAATATCTTAGATACGGTAAAGCACGCAGGCGGACAGATACAGTGGAATCTGGAAGAACAAGATGGACAAATCGATGTATTTACAGAAATCCAACTCCCAATACATCCAGATACTGTAAAGAATTAAGCACTTACAACAAAAACCGCGCACTTACAACATTACACTTGAAATTGGGATGATAAAACTGGTATGCTGAATTTACAAAAGGGACAGCATACCGTTTTTATTTCGGAAGAAGGAGGGGTTTTAAATGAAGAATGAAATGAAAATACATAAGTTAAATCTGAAAACAGGACAATATGCGATTCTCGCATTCCTTTTCATTCTCATTCTAAGTTATATTGGTTTTCCAAGGATGTTTTTTAGCAGTGATGAAATTATTGAGAATGAAGAATTCGGTGAAGTGGTGGATTGGCATAAAGGAGACGGATATCTTGTCATATTGACAAAAAATCCGGACGAAAATGTTGGCACTTTTATTTTCGAGAAAAAGATCGCGAATTTCTATTCGAAAGTCCCATCTTTTAAGAGCAAACTTTCAAACGCATCGTATGAAAATGTCAGTGTTCCGTTCAAAGGGCGTAACCTTTTTATCGAATTTGGGGAAAACAAAGAAGCAGGCTCCGTTGAGGTCATATACTCGGGGGTATATGCAAGGGACATATTGTATGAAAACGGATATTTTCTCAGCGTTTCAGATGATAAAATTGATCCGTATTATGATCACTATGATCGTCCTGATGATCCGAAACAAAAAATAGTATACGAAACCAGATTAAGAGATGAAAACGGAGCCGCATTTGAAATGACCCCTGTTGTATACATACAGTAGGTGATTCGTTATAAGCGGAATACGATGAGATCATGTCAAAAATCAGATGCATTGATGCCGACTCGAAGTTGAGAATAATCCTAAGGGGAATCTTATGATTACATTTGCTCTTTATGTTTTTCTTTACGTTTGCGATAAAAAAAATTCATAGACCAAAATGATTTTGACGGCGTGTGTTTTTCTGTTCTGGCGAGCATTGTTTTCACAGTCATGTACGGAACGTTATTGTGGGTTGCGTTTTGATAGGAAGATTGAATAAGATTTCGCTTAAAGCAACAAAGATAAAACTGGTATACTGAATCTACAAAGAGATTTTTGTATACCGGATTTATTGCAATTTATGATCTGAAGAATATAAAAAATTTTAAATTTCTTGTCCCCAAATGACCTTTTCGGCGGTTATTATATACAGAAGCAAAAAACTTCGGATAAATGAACGAGGATGAGGAAGAAGCAGAAGCAGCAAGTGCAGAAGCTGCTTGGGAGTTAAAGGAGATTGAAATGAGAAAGCATATATACCTTGTGTGCCTTATCGTCATTTTCATAGCGGCAATCGTGATTTTCGCTTTTTTCAGGCAGCCGAGCCTGAATGATGACAACGGCAGCAGAACGCTTACAGATTCGATAACCGTATTGAAATCGGTATCCGGGCATATCATAGAGGAAAACGCGAAAAAGGGCAAGGCTGCTTACTCCTATGAAATGAAAGAGGCAAGCACGACTGAGGCGGAGGTTTCGCTTGAGTTTGATGTGCGGATCGACCGAAAAATTTATTCCGGCACAGCAAATGGTTCTGTACTTGCGAATGAATTTTCCACAGGTAAAAAGTTGTGGGAAGGACCGCTTGAGGGAACTTTGCGCATGGATGATGCTGTCTATGAAATCTTGGTCGGATTTTCCAAGCAGGATCAAATGCAGGAGATCCGGTGCAGTGTGACGATCATGGGGCTGTTAGAGGGTACGGATAAAAAGGGATTGCCGTTTACCGGATTTACTTTTGGAGAAAACGTTGTTACACAGGATATGCTTGACGAGATGTTATCTTGAATCTGCGTAATACCAAAAGAGGATAAAAATGATCATATGGATTCTCTGCTGAAAAGTATGACGGGAAGATAATTGGTTGATGGATCATTTCTAAGATACTATGATGTGCAAGGAAAGGAAAAAAATGACGAGATCAAAAAAATACGTTGGCATAGCGATTCAGGTTTATGCAATTGCAATGTTTCTGCTTTCTCTCAGAAACTATGCAGCATCAAGCATTAGGCCAACAGGAATGGCAGAAGAGATCGTACTTCTTTCGAGACCAATTCTATATGCTATCATAACAGTCGCGGCATTGATCCTGATAGTGATAGCTTGGTGGAAAAAAGAAAATTCAACAATAATTGTTCTGATATGGATGGGAGCATTATTGTTTCGAAATTATGCTATGTATCATCTGGGAAATATCAGTGCGCCGTTATTGCTGCAGCTCATTACAGATAGAGTATCAGAAACTTTTATATATGAGCACGCAATGCAGCAGTATGCAATCGTAGTCGCAAAACTTGATGCATTTGGAACAGCAATTTGCATGATCGTGACAACGCTCTATCAAAAAGATCACTTTCGTAATATAAAAGTAAACCTCATATTATTCATTGCTGTGATTTTAGGGGTGAATTTCGTTGATGGATATATTGACAAACCCGAGTTTATCATTTTGATTGTAAATGCGTTTAATTTATTGAATCTTTTTATATACACAAAAGAACTAAACAAAGGAGAGTACAGATGAAAAAAAGTAATCAGTGGTTTAATGGTATTAATGTTGATCGTAGCTAGCACAGGTTTCTGCTTTGCCGAAACCTGCGATCCATATGAAAAGGTCTTTAATGAAATCATGAATGAATACAATGTGACTTTAGAATATGCGGAAATAGATAGAAGCTTTGACCTTGATCTTGAAGAATACAAAGAAATTATCACTACATTGGCAGCTTATCAAGAAATAGCGCAGAAAATAGAAAAAGAACTTGCATCAAAGCAAAAATCCAGCGTTCCTCTTACGTTTTCGGCGAATGCTTCTGCGCAGAATTTAAAAAGAGTAAAGGCTTTAGCATATAAAACAAATTATGCAAGAACAAGCAATTTTTATTGTTATGCAGACTACACATTATACGCAGATAATTCTATCGGTAATGTGAACCGTTCTTCCTTGGATATAGGCTGCACAGGAATTTCAAGTAAGGACGGAACAGAAGCCTTTTTTGACCCGGTTTCTGTAGAAACTAATCTGTATGATGGGGGAAAGAATTTAATCATTAGAGCGTCTGGGGAAATATTATATTACATTGCGCCCAGCAGATACGGAATCTTGGCTAGAGGCACAGTCGTATATTTCAGCTACACAGGATCACATGGTGACTATGTAAATTGAACATAATAACGATACCGGGAATCTATGTGATACCCAAAAGATGTAAAAAGGCTGAACAGGATATCGCAAAAGCTCTGGTGCAGGCGTTGGAGGAATACGCAGCTCAATCCAAAGACATCCAAATGATGCCGATCGGAAACGGCGCAGAATATTGCAGACAAGTTTATGCACTGAAAAGCAGGGATGAACTTATTATGGAATTTACAGACTGCAAAGAAGATGAAACCGCATTGTCTCCGATGCAACACATTCCGACTGTGATGCCAATGGAAGCAAATGGAGAAACCGTTTGGAAAGACTATGGGAACCGCTACTTTACTGCCAAGGCAGCTGTAACAACAACTGCCGGAAGCGCTTGGGTATCCTTGGAGAATCATTATACTTTAAGCGCGAATGGTATTGATGAACGTTACGGTGTTGCAAGTGCGGAGGGTTTAACCAATGTAGGAAAAGAAGTCAAAATGGACGTGTTAGGGAGCTACATTACAGATAGTTCTGCAAGGACAGTGGGAACATCAGATGTCAATATGTATGCGGAATATTTGATGACAATGATGAGCAGCTCTGTAGGGGCGACGGAAAAAAGAATAAAACTTGAAACAGCTGTTGGTTATGTAGCACATAATAAGACAACGAAGCAGATTCAGGTAAAACATTCGTGGAACTTAGCGTAGAATGAGTATGAAATGTAGTATTTAATAATGCCACAGAGAATTGGAAGAAAGGAGACTAAGCCATTGTCCTAAAAGGGGCTAACCGGCTTATACACGAGAAATGAAAAAGAAAATGCTATGTCTTTTATTGATGATAACGGTAGTTGCTGCGGTTTCCGGAGATGGATATGCGGAAAAAAATGCGGAGCCGATACGCGCACAGGGAGGAGCAACGCATAAAACATACAGTGAAAGTCCGGCGCTGACACAGGAGGATGTTGATAATCATTATCAGAACTATGCTGATGCGTCCGCCACATATTATTTCCAAGAGGACAGAAATAATGCCGCAGAAAGTGTGAACTGTGTCGGAACGGTTATGGATTGGGATAACGAGGAGAGGGTAGTGATTCCAAATGCAACGCTTGAATTTAATGGGGAAAGGATCATTGTAACAGATCAAAATGGAAGATTTCAGATACCGGATCTTCCTGCAGGTGAATATGACTGTATCATACGTGCAGACGGATATAAAGATGCAAAATATCTGAATATGCGAATTGATAATGTAGGCAGCAGCGTAATAGGCTTTTTTTATCTTAGCGCTAAAAGTGAGATTCGAGAGGATCATAATGATTTTAGAAATCACAGTATGGATACAGTAGATGATGAACTGGAAGAACAAGATAATGGAACGAATGCAATGTCAATCATACGGAAGGGGGGCGTATCCAGCAGAAATAACAGAGGCAGTTGATAGCATTTTCTACACGAACAACGATGGCAGCAAGTTGGGATTGGTCTTGATGCACAAACCGACGGTTTCTACATACAACTACATATGTGCGTTTCATTTTTCAAGCTGTGGAGGGAATGGGACAAAAACAGTTTCCGGAATCCCGTATCTGAAAGAAAAATCATGCTCAGATTTAATCAGTGGTTTTGGAGGTCACAGGCAGGGGCTATGTCAGTGTGGCGCAGCAAAGATGGCGAAAAATGGGAAAAGATGTGAAGATATCCTTACGTACTATTTTACGAATTCCGATACGGAATTTTGCAAAATGGTGAGCTGAGATAGACATTGTCATACATCCGTTGCTTTCTATCATTGGCGGATGCAGTGATGAAAATCTTTCAGAGCGGAGGAGCAATTGCTTTCTGGTCAGGTGCCTATCTTTATGCTGAAACCCCATAAGTATGTAACAGGCAACATTATCATTTTGTACAAAATTCCATACGGAAAAGACCCTCTGATTATTCATGAAATAAGATTGAAAATGCGAGGGTCTTTTGATATAATGAATATGAATAAAATTTTGACTATACAAACGGAGGGGACCCATGCCACAAACCGGCGGCGATAAGCCCGGCAAAGTGAATATTGACAAGATTTCGGAGGAGGTCGTCAGTCTGGCCGCGATGAAAGCGGCGCTTGGCGTACCGGGTGTCTATGGACTGTGTGACACGCTGAGCGGGAATCTAACGCGCATCATCGGCGCGAAGGATACGGACCTTGTCGGCGTGAAGGTGTCCGGCGACAAAACCGCTTTGTGCATCGATCTCTATCTGATCGTCCTTTTCGGCGTGAAGATTCCGCAGCTGGCGTGGGATGTCCAGAGCACCGTCAAGGAAGCGGTTGAAGACTTGACGCATGACCGAGTCAAAGAAGTCAACATTCATATTCAGGGCGTACAAGAGCCACAGAAAGGGTAAGTAAATAGAAATGACCAGAAAAGATGCGAGAGAAAAAACAATGCAGATTCTCTTTCAAATCGATGCGAGAAACGATTGGGAGAATCCGGATTTTACAAAATATGCAAAAGATATTCCCTTTGGAGATCAAACCGAATACGCGAAGAAGCTGACACAGGAGGTATGCGACAAGCGCGCGGATATCGACGCGCGGCTGGACGCGCAGAGCAGGGGATGGGTAACCGGCAGGATGGCCAAGACAGACCTTGCGGTGCTGCGTCTTGCGGTTGGAGAAATGCTGTTTATGGACAATGTTCCGAACGGCGTTTCCATCAACGAAGCCGTAAATCTCGCGAAAAAATACGGAGAAGCGCAATCCCCAAAATTTATCAACGCGGTGCTTTCCAAAATCAATCGGTCGATCGAAGAAGAGGTTTAATCATGCAGAGTGAACTGTTATCACTGGGTATTGATACCAGCAATTACAAGACATCGGTCGCGGTGGTAGACTGCAGCGGCAAGGTCTTGTTCAATCATCAGGAATATTTGGATGTAAAAAAAGGAGAACGCGGTCTCAGACAATCGGAAGCGTTCTTTCAGCATGTACAGAAGCTGCCGGACGCGATCCAAAAGGCGCTCAGTGACTTTGCGATCCGCGACAATATCGGCGCAGTTTCGTTTTCGACACGCCCGCGCCCGATCGAAGGCTCTTATATGCCGGTTTTTACAGCCGGAGCCGGATATGGCAAGGCAATCGCGGCCGCGATGGGCGTACCGTACTATGAATTTTCACACCAAGAGGGACATATCGAGGCAATCCGCTTCTATTCAAGCCTCAAGCATGTCAATCCGCTGATCTGTTTTCATTTTAGCGGCGGCACGACGGAAGCGCTGCTGGTGGACGACGAAAAAGGCATTTTTGAGATTGTCGGCGGTTCCAAAGACATCGCCTACGGGCAGGTACTCGACCGCGTCGGCGTTTCGCTCGGGCTCGATTTCCCTTGCGGCGAGGCTTTGGATCAGATGGCGGTTCGCGCGATCGGTCACCGCGATATTCTGACACCGATTAAGACTAAGGAAGGCTATGTCAACCTTTCGGGAATCGAAACACAGTGCGGCAAGGCGCTGGAACAGCATCCGCAGATGGATCTGATCGAGGATCTGTTTGAAAAGCTTTCCCGTTCAATTCTGGAAATGACCATGCAGCTTTCCTACCAATATGACATTACGAATTTTATCTATGCGGGTGGGGTATCCTGCAGTCAATATATGCGAAACTTTTTGGTGGAGCACATGTACAAAGACTTGAACATCGTATTCGGGAAGCCGGAGATGTCAGCGGATAACGCCATTGGCGTCGCGCTTTTGGGAGGACAAAAGATATGGCGCTGAAGCCGATCACCGTCACACAACTGAATCACTATATCAGCCGCGTGCTGACAACAGACCCGCTGCTTGGCAATCTGACCGTCACAGGGGAAATCTCCAATTTAAAGTATCATAGCAGTGGACATCTGTATTTTTCCATCAGCGACGAAAACAGCAAGATCAACTGCTTCTTTCCGGCGCAGTACGCGCGGGGGCTTCATTACGAGCTGGGGGACGGCTTGGCGGTCATCATCCACGGCTATCTGAACGTCTACAAAAAAGGCGGCACCTATACGCTTTTTATACGCAGTATCGAGATTGCAGGCGAGGGGAATCTGGCCATGGCTTTCCAGATGCTCAAGGAAAAACTGGATGCGGAGGGGCTGTTTGATCCCGCGCATAAAAAGCCGATTCCGCGTTTCCCGCGCAGGATCGGGATCGTGACCTCGAATACCGGCGCGGCGGTACGAGACATTATTAAAATTATCGAGAGCAGGACGAGCCTGACCGATATGATTGTATTCCCGGTACTGGTGCAGGGCAGTGAAGCTGCTGCGGATATTGCGGCCACA
>URWB01000099.1 GCA_900551415.1 uncultured Eubacteriales bacterium | reverse complement strand
ACTATGTGTCCTGCTCACCGTTCCGCGTACCAATCGCGAGACTGGCAGCGGCACAAGCAGCAATTGCAGATCTGAAAGAGAAATGTGAGAAGGAATAGATCCTGCAGTTGCGCCGTACCAATATAATATACTCCATGAAAAAGCCCTCTGGTGCACGATTGTGCTGCCGGAGGGCTTTTTCGCGAAGCAGGCTATATTTATCTCATGACTTCTTTCAAACTGAATACTGTTTTTCCCCGGATACCTGTCGTGGTCTCTGCATGGTATAAAGAGCTGATAATTGCCTCTTCAACCACTTCCGTCGTTGCTTCAAACATCAGATCCAAGGCCCCGTCATGCAGCTGCTGCCGCGAAATTATTTTCGTTTCGCTGTAATGCGGGATAGGCTGTGCGTTTGAGAAAGCAATGGCAATGTCACCGCTTCCGTTTCCAAGATATGATCCGACTCTCCCGAGACTTGCTGCAGCACGTTTGGCAATACGGGCAAGCTGATGCCCGTTAGCCGGAATGTTTGTTCCAATTACAATGATAATCGATCCCCGTTCCTCTTTTTCAGCTTTTTGCTCCGGGGCAGAAAGCTGCATTCCACCTATCCTCAGGTTTCCGGCAACGCCAAAATTAGACAGCACAATTGCACCAATCGTATAATCATTCCCGTCAAGCGGAACGACGCGTGATGCAGAACCAATTCCACCTTTCAGCCCCATACACACCATACCCGTTCCCGCACCGACACCGCCTTCTTCAAAGGTATCGTCTGCGTTTTGGATGGCCTCTCTTACATGCTCTTCTTTCAGATGCATGCCCCGGATATCGTTCAACATTCCATCATTGCATTCGGTCACAAGGCAATTCACAGTGCCTGTATGGACGCCGATATCTTCATTTTCTTCCAACATGTACTTTGTCAGTGCGTTTAATGCTGTCCCAACGCCAAAAGTATTCGTCATCACAATCGGTGTTTCAATTGTTTCAAGCTCCTGCACTTGTATCAAACCGGCACTTTTCCCAAATCCATTGATAATGGACACCCCAGCGGGAACTTTTTCTTTAAAAAGGTTTCCTCCATGCGGCAATATCACAGTTACGCCGGTATGAATCGCTTTTTCTGCGTTTTGTAAAGTTACCTGTCCGACACGAACGCCGGGAATGTCTGTGATCAAATTCCGGTTTCCTCTTTGAAACTTATTTTTCAGTTTTATCTCACATGTTTGACTTAATCCCATTCATCTCCTCCTGTTTGCGTACTCGCTCCACGTTAGATGCAGCATTTCATCATCAACAATCCATGCTGCGGCATTTCCCCTTGCAAAGGGATGGCATCTCTGCCATCCCTCGCTGAGCTTTATCTAATTCAAACACTATATACTTCTTTTCCGTCAACATATGTTTTTAGAACCTGTATCTGCGCGATACTGTGTGCGTCTGTTGTAAACGGATCATTTGACAGCAGAACAAGATCCGCTGCTTTCCCGATTTCCAAGCTTCCTTTATTCTGTTCATCAAAGCTTGCGTACGCATTGGAAATGGTAAACATCCGAAGCGCTTCCAATACAGAAAGCTTTTCCTGCGGATGCCAACCCTCGGTTTTTTCATGAAGCGCGTCACGCGTGACCGCTACTTGAATATTCTCTAAAACATCGAACCTTTCTACCGGTGCGTCCGATCCTCCGCAGCAGATCAGTCCTTTTTTCAGCATCGTTTTCCAAAGGTAGGAGCGCTGTGCGACCTCCTCGCCGACAAGCGACGCTATGATTTTTTTATCGCTTGCAACAAAGATCGGCTGAATAAATGCCAAAATGTCATTTGCCTTCATTCGATCGAACAGATCGTCGCTCACGATCTGCAAATGATTAATCGCAAGGCGTTTTTCCTTTTTCCCGAATTTTTCTATTGTGTTTTCATAAGCAGTGCAAACCATATCTGCAGCTTTATCGCCGATTGCATGAATCAAAATCTGCATATCATGGGAGTATGCATAATCTACACAGCGCTGCAAGTCTGCCGCATCATGAACCGCAATGCCACAATTGTCCTCTCCAAGATAAGGATGATTCATCAACGCTGTTTTCGCACCAAGAGAACCGTCCTGATATAGTTTGATCGGTCCTATCTTATAGTAATCTGATCCCTGCCCTGTTCGATATCCCCGATCAATAAAGGCTTTCATATCTTCAAATGATGTGAAAGATGCTTCTTCGTATACCTTAACCGTCAGCTTTTCTTCTTCTGCAAGCTGCTTGTATGCTGTAATAATACGTTCGCTTGGTCTACCCGGTAAAGATAAAAAGTTATCACTGTGAACACTCGTGATCCCGGCTTTATTGAATTCCTTTTGTGCAAAGGTAATCATTTCCTTTAGCTGCTCCACGGAAGGAACCGTCATAACGTCATAACATAACTTTACAGAGGCTTCGGTTAAAATACCCCTCTCCATATCGATCTGGTGGATATATTCTTTTGTTTTCTCCAGAGACGAAATGAGCTGTAAGGCTTTTGTGTTGACTGCAGCCAAATGTCCGCACACGCGAATGAACAAAATTGGAACCGTCGTTGAGATTTTGTCTAAATCAAAACGATCCAAAATCCTCTTTTCTCCTTTAAAGTTCAACTCATTCCATCCGCGCCCGTAAAGCCAATCCGATTCCCCGCAAAACTTCTTCTCTGCTATGATCTTTTTTCCTTCTTCGATAATGCCATCTATAGAATCAGCGGCAAACATTGGATAGGATGTGTTGACAAAGGCATAGTTCAGCATATGTAAGTGTGAATCAATCAATCCGGGAAGCAGCGTTTTGCCGTTCAGATCAATTTTTTCTTCGCACGGAAGCTGAAGCGCTTCTTGATCATTACCTAAAAAAGTTATTTTCCCATCTTCAATGCCCAGCGCTGTATATTTTCGATTTTCTGAATCAATGGAATAAATATTCCCGTTATAAAGCAGTTTGTCCAAGATTTCCCTCCTATATATTCGAGGAGAGGAAATCACGATTTCCTCTCCCCGCTTCCTATTAAAATTCTATTCTGTCATAAATGTCCTTGAACGGAGCCACCCAAGCACCACAGTCAACGACATGCTGCATAAACGCTTCCAACATGGTTATGTTATGCGGACGTCCGATCACTTGTGGGTGCATGCAAACAGCAAGTAAACCATTTTTCACATGTTTTACGCCATAGTCAAAGGTCCCGGTCCAGATCTCAGAAATCTGGCTCTGTGGCTTCATTCCGGTCCTCGTCATAATGAATTCAGAGTGAGGGAAATCATCCATATACCAGGAGCAAGGAATCTCAACAAGTTTTGCAGGCTCGCCGAACTCGTTTCCTCTGTCATAATGAACCGTGCAAGGCGTCGGATGATATGGATAAAAATCATTTCCCATCAGACTGCTGTCATATTTGATGCCGTATTTTTCTAATATCGCGATGGTATTCGGACTGAAATCAAATCCCGGGGATCTGTATCCGACAGGTGTAACACCAATGCGTTTTAACGCTTCAAGTCCCTTGATGATGATTGCTTCTTCCTCTTCCCACGAAAGGAATGTAGGGTCTTCATGCACATAGCCGTGATGTCCAACCTCATGCCCTCTGGCGACGATTTCTTTGCAGATTTCCGGGTATGTATCTATCGTATGCCCCGGAATGAAGAATGTCGCCTTAAAATTAAATTTATCGAGTAAGTCTAAAATGCGCGGAACGCCTACGACTGCTCCATATTCGCCTCTGGACATGTATACTTCTGATTCTTTCTTAAAAGATTCCATCCATACAGAGGAAGAGTCAAAGTCAAAACTAAAATTAACCGCAATTTTCTTTCCTTCCGGAAGATTTACTTTTCCTGTTTTCTGCATTTTTTTCTCCTTTCTATGCTTCTACAGCCTTCTCTTCAGTTGATTCTTCTCCGGTATCCTTAAACTGCGCAAATCCAATGCATGCATACACTGCTGCTACAATCGGACACGCAATCAGAAGAAACGCATAAGGTGCATATGTCAATGTTGAAATTCCCAGAACCGAAGCCGTATAGATACCTGCTGTATCCCACGGAATAAGGAATGAGAACATGGTGCCGCCATCCTCAAGTGTTCTGGAAAGAACCCTTTTATCGAGCTTAAACTTCGTATAGGAATCCTTTAATAACATGCCCGGAAGCATAATCGCCAAGTATTGCGATGCAGTCAGGCAGGCTGTGCACAAGGAACAGAGCAGTGTGCCAATGACTAAATCCCGCGGCTTTTTGACAACGGCAAGCAGCTTCTCTAAGAACGCACTTAATATGCCGGATTCTTTCAGCGTCTGTCCCATTCCCAGCGTCAGCAGCGTCCATACAACAACTTCCATCATGGATGCAATACCGCCCCTGCAGACCAGTCTGTTTACCATGTCATTCCCCGTGTCGGTGTGAAAACCGTCTCCTAATGCAACAAGCATGGTAACTACATCATAATGATCTGCCTGGATAACCATTCCCATGAACATTGCTAAAAATGCACTTGACAGCATTGCCACTAATGGATGTACTTTTAAAAGCGCTAGCGTTAAAACAACAATTGGGACGATCAGCAGTATCGGTGTGATGTTAAAATGTGTGCTTAGCGCCGTTAACATTGCATCAACCGTTTCCATTTCAGCTCCGGCTGTACTCGTTTTCATACTCAATACCGCATAAAGAACAAATGTGATAATGAACGCCGGCGTCACCGTGTAGATCATAGAATTAATATGTTTGTATATGGTAGTTCCGGATACTGCAGGTGCAAGATTTGTGGTGTCTGAGAATGGGGACATTTTATCACCGAACATTGCGCCGGAAACAACCATGCCGCCTACCAGCCCCAAATTCATTCCAAGGCCAGTACCAATGCCCATAAACGCGACGCCTAACGTCGCCAAGGTAGAATAGGAACTTCCGACAAAGAAGGAAACAATACAGCAAAGGATGAATCCTATCAGCATAAAGGATGTCGGCGTCAGGAAACTGATCCCATAGTACATGATGGTCGGAACAACTCCGGATGCCATCCATGTGCCGATTACCGTTCCTACACTCATTAGAATCAGAATAACATCAATGGCTCCTCTGCATCCGTCTGCATACCATAAAAGTACAGTATCAAGTTTAAAACCATATGCAACCAGACAAATGGTTACAACAACCGATGCAATCAGAAATACGACTTTTGTTTCCAGTCCAAAGACTGCAAACCCTAAGCAAAGAACAATAATCAGACACAAAATACACAATGCCGCTCTTCCAAATGACATTTTCCCTGTCATCGTATTGGTGCTCTCACTCATAAACTTTACCTCCCTAAAAAGCTTTTACTTATGCCTTCGTCTACGTATGAATTTTCCCGGGTACTCTAAATATATAGCAATTTTCATGCCATTCCTTTTCACCGATTTTACAGCAATCTCTTGGCATTTACAACAGCCAAAACAGGTTTAATAGGACTATTCGTTTTTTACGTCCCGATTATCCCATTATATCGCCGCCGTTGACCTCTATGATCTGGCCGGTCATAAAGCTTGCCTCATCCGACAACAGAAAACAGACAGCATTGGAGATATCTTCCGTTGTTCCGAGGCGCCCCAACGGAATAATCGGAGGATAATAGTCTCGTTCTTTTCCGTTCAAAGTCAGCATGTCCGTATCAACAAACCCCGGTGAAACAGCGTTCACTCGAATGCCTCTTGGGGCAAGCTCTCGCGCCATCGAAATCGTTAGCGCGTTGATCGCGCCCTTTGAGGATGAATACGGAATGGAAACAAAATCGCCGCCGGTTTTTGCTGCCCCAGAGGTCAGGTTAACGATTGCCGCGTCCTTTTTCATTTTTCTTATTGCATATTTCATCATGAAAAAATAGCCTTTTGCATTTGTATCTAAAATACTGTCCCAATCCTCCTCCGTTAAGTCCTCAATTGACTTCTTTCTTATGCTTTTGCCGGCATTGTTAACCAGGTAATCGATTCCCTCCAGCGACATGATTTTACGTTCCGCATCAGCTAAATCTGTCACATCGAAAATCAAAGGTTCGACATCACAGCCTTTGCACAAGTCTAGGGTCTTTTTTAATTTCTCCTCACTTCTGGCATTGGCATATACCTTCATACCTTCCTCCGCAAGCCTGCATACAATCGCCTGTCCAATTCCTCCGGCCGCTCCTGTCACAAGTGCAATCTTTTTCATGCTTTCCTCCTATCTGATAAAATTTGTCCAAATCGATTTCTCGCGTTTTACCGGTTTCTCCCCGTTTTCAATGCACTTTAGGAGCCATGCCATGTTCAGTCCCAAGGTCTCCATGGTATGCAAGCCTTCTTCATCCCGCAAGACTTCTTCCGGCGTATTTCCATGAATGATCGGCCAGTAATCTGCGCTGACCAGGGGCATCTGGTTATACGTCGGATACTTGATCAGGACCTCCAGCGCTGCCGTGCATCCCCCACGTCTTGCAGAGGCCGCAACAGCAGCAGGCTTATGCGCAAAGTCCCCTGCCTTAAAAAAGCGATCCATGAATGCAACCATCGACCCATTTGGAGAAGCAAAGTAAACCGGCGTTCCAAATACAAAGCCATCGGCTTCCTCCGCTTTTTTCAAGGCTCTATTTACGCAATCATCAATGACGCAAATTTTTTTCTCTGCACAATATCCGCAATCCATGCATCCGCCTACCGGCGTCTTTCCGATGTGGAAAATTTCCGTGGAGACATCTTGCAGTTCCAATGTCTCGGCAATCCTGTGCAATGCGGTAAACGTACATCCATTTTCATGCGGGCTTCCGTTTATCAAAAGTACCTTCATTTTTTCTCCTTTCTTTGCTGCAATTTTTTTCTCATTATAAAATGCAATATTTATGCCACCGGATTCCTACAGGAAACCTTGACATGCTTTAAAAAAATTTGTAAAATTATCTTGCTTGAAGCATCGTCTTTTGGAGGTGATTTCTTTGAAACAAGTCGCTATTTTTTACCGGGATCGTGAAAATCAACCCGCTATTCGTTATATTGAAAACAATCTTTTAAATGTTCTCGGCGATTATATCCAGATTACAAACTACTATTTGGATGAAATGCCTCCGCATCAGTTAATTTCTGCTGATGCCTATTTGGTTTGCTATGAAGAAATGCTTCGCTTCCTGCCGAATCATATTGATGATTTTTCAAAGGTCATCGTAATCACAAGAAGTATCCAGAAAAAGTATTTAAAGCCTCTTGCGAATATTCCCAAAGGCTCCAATGTTCTGCTTGTAAACGATTCCAGAGAAAGCACACTGCAAACGATTTATATGATCTATGAGCTTGGTATCGGTCATTTAAATTTGATTCCGTATGACCCCGCTTCGGCAGCCTCCGGTATGTACGACAACATCCATATCGCCATCCTTGCACATCATACTGCGGATTTGATTCCGTCCCATATCAAAGAAATTTACAGCATTCACAACCGCGAAGTGAGCTTCGAAACCTTCCAAAAGCTGATCGCGCTGCTCGATCTGGAAACCCCTGTTGTAAAAAGGAACCTCATCCATAAGATTCATGACGAGAGGGAGGTCGGAAGCAATTTCATCGACAGTTATTTCAGCAATTACCTGAAAGATCAGATGATCGTCAGCGTCGTCGAAGAGTCTCATCGCGCTATTATTTTGCTGGATCTCAACAACCGCGTGCACTACATCAATGAAACTGCCTATGATCTCTTTGGTCTTGGTTCCGGGGATCTTTTTGATCAGCAGATGCTTTTTGGCGAAGCCTTGATCCAAAAAAAGGAATTTACAGACGAGGTTGTATCCTATCACGGCGTCAACTATCTGGCAAGTAAGGAGTCTGTCACCCTTTTAGATGAACTTGTGGGCTATATTCTCTTTTTACAAGACGAAAAAGGACTGCGCGATACCGAAAACAATTTGACGCAGCAGCTGCAGCGCAGTGGGTTTTATGCAAAGTATCATTTTAAAGATATGATTCACTGCTCCTCTTCCATGCAGAATTGTATTGCCATTGCAAAAAAAGCTGCGCCATCGGATCATACAGTGTTAATACGCGGCGAAAGTGGTACGGGCAAAGAGCTTCTCGCTCAATCCATCCACAATTTTTCCAATCGAAAGAACCAACCCTTTGTTGCAATCAATTGCGCTGCCTTGCCGGAGGCCTTGCTTGAGAGTGAGCTCTTCGGTTATGAAGCAGGCTCATTTACCGGCGCACAAAAAAACGGAAAAATCGGTCTTTTTGAGCATGCACAGCACGGCACTATCTTTTTGGATGAAATCGGGGACATCTCTCCCAGCTTGCAGTCCCGCCTTCTGCGTGTTCTGCAAGAACGGCAAATCATGCGGATCGGAAGCGACAAATTGATCAACATCGATGTTCGAATTTTAGCTGCTACGAATGTAAACTTAGAGAAGCAGGTCCTAGAGGGAAAATTTCGCAACGATTTGTTTTATCGCTTGAATGTCATCTCAATTAATATTGCTCCGCTCCGAAATCGTCCTGAAGATATTCTTCCTTTATTAGAAGCTTTTCTCGGAAAGAACTTTCACGATATCGCTCCAAAGGATATTCAAGCGATTTTACGCCATTCTTGGCCGGGCAATGTGCGAGAGCTCGAAAACGCGGCCTTATATTACCGGTTGCTGGGGGAACTGCCTTCCTCGATCCAGCAGGGGGTACATATTTTAAAAGGAAACGATGGTCCCGCACTGCAATCACCGAGTCCTTCCCTTGCGGAAAGACCGATTTTCTCTTATGAAGCGCTGTCCGATATTGTTTTGGATACCATCGCGCAAAACTCAA
>URWB01000098.1 GCA_900551415.1 uncultured Eubacteriales bacterium | reverse complement strand
GGCAGATAGTCCATGCGGTATGCTTCCGCTGCTGCCTGCATCGCTGCCTCTACGGTTTTCGGAAGGCTCTCGTTTTTCTCCTGTATATCAAATGCCGCCTCTAAGCTTTCGATGACTTCCGCTTCGTATGCGTCCTGATAGCTCCAAAGCGGGACTTTTCTCGCATCCTTTCCTTCATGCGTATCAGAAATATCAAAGTAGTAGCGGATTTTTTGCACCGTATCCGGTGCTTCGTCAAAGACGGCAATGCCTTTTGCACCGCGATTCACCCAGCGATGAAAGCCTCTGTTCCATTGCGCAATTGTAAGGACTGCGGTTGCGTCCGGGCGCTGTGCATAAAGAAGCACCTGCTCGTCAAAGCGCAGCTTGAAATTATATCCTGCGCAGTCCAAAAAGCCTTTCCAGCGTTCCGTCTCTTCTGCAAGTGCTTGCAAGGTATTGCGATACAGCGCATTGATTTGATAGTGTCTATCCCCCAAACGTGTTCCTCCTTTCTTTCAGCTTTTGAAAGAGCGAGCAGCCCCATTCAGAAGCTGCCCCTCTCCCTTTTCTTTTTATTATGCAGGAAATATCGCTGTGCGATATTTCTGGAATAACGACAAAAGCACCTTGCAAGGTGTCGCTCATGCGTGAGCGACATGTGTGCATAGAAATCTTTGATTTCGTTATGCACACTTTTGTCCTTTACAGCAAGATTTATAGCACAAATCCGCTTCCTTGTCAACAGGTTTTCCGATCCGCGCCGAACCAAGATACTGTCTTGTGCCCGAAGATCTTCGCGCCCTTCAGGTAGCCGGACTTGATATCCATATCCGCGTGACCCGGATCGAATTCATAGAAGGTCGTTGGCCATACGACCGTGTCCCCCTCGCTCTTCAGCTTGTACACATCCTCGACACACTGAATGACAGGCTGCATCTCGATGACCTGCATGATGTCCTCTTTGCTGAGTATTTTGACGTTAAACATAATTGCTCATTTCTTTTACGCTCAGGCCACCTCCTGCATGCGGCAAGCCGCAATGCATGCACAGCCCGATCCTTGTGAAAACAAAAAGCACCAAACCGGATTCCTCTGCTGCATTATTTTCCAAACAGCGCCATGCGCCCGATCCGCGCAAAGGCTTCTTCGATGACGGCCTTGTCTACCGTGCAGGCCATGCGCAGATAGCCCTCACCGCAGGCGCCGAACGCATTGCCCGGCAACATTAAAACATGTGCTTCCTGCAGGATACGCGCGGCGACCTCTTCGGAGGTCAATCCGGTTTTTTTGATATTGATGAACAGATAAAAACTGCCCTTTGGCGGATAGATCACATGCATCTTCGGGATCCGGTTGATGCACGCCGCCGCAAAAAACATGCGCTCCCGGAACGTCTCCACCAGCGCGGGCTGGACTTCCTCCCGATGCTGCAGCGCGTACAAAGCAGCGCGCTGCGACATGGACGGCGCCGTAAACACCACGTTCTCATTGATCTGCTGCACGACACGGATGATCGGCTGCGGCGCAACGATGCATCCGACCCGCCAGCCTGTCATCACAAAGTCCTTCGAAAAGCTGTTCAGCGTGATCGTGCGCTCCGCCATGCCCGGCAGGCTCGCGAACGGCACAAACGGGTGTTGGTAACTGTACGCCGTATAGATCTCATCGCTGATGACGATCAGATCATAAGCTTCGGCAATGCGCGCGATCTCCCGCATGGTTTCTGTCGTTAAGCAGTTTCCAGTTGGGTTGTTCGGTGAATTGATGACCAGCGCCTTGGTCCGCTCGGTGATCAGGTTTTCGAGCCTTTCAACATTCACCTGAAAGTCTTCCTCCTCATAGGTCGCCAGTTCCACCGGAATGCCGCGCGCCAGCTCCACCTGCTGCGGATACGGCGTGAAATACGGCGCCTGCAGGATCACCTCGTCACCGTCGTCGAGAATGGCTTCCAATGCCAGATACATGCCCAGGCAAGCCGAAGCCGTCACAAATACCTCTTCGTCGCGCACCGGCATACCGAAATTCTTTTCATAATAGCGGCAGATCTCTGCCCGCAGCTCCGGGTCGCCGCGAAAATCTGTGTATTTGGTGTGTCCGGCCTTCGCATCGCGGAACGCTGCTTCGATGATCGGCTCCGGCGTAGTCATATCCGGATCCCCCAAGCTCAGATTGATCACATCGTCAAAGCTTTTCGCCATCTCATCCGACTGTCCCATGGCCGTGGACTGATCTTTCCAATATCGTTTGGCAATAAATTTATGTTTCATCGCCCGCTCTCCTTATTGTCACATTTTGTCTGCATACTTTTGCCTGCATGTCTGCACACGTTTACCGGTATGCTCTAGTTCTCTCTTAAAAATTCCGCGAATTTTTCCAGTCCCTGCGCCAGCAGCTTGGAGTCGAACGCGTAACCGATCCGCACGCAGCCCTCCATCTCGAAACACGAACCCGGCGTAAACAGCAGTCCCTTTTCACGGATCAGACGCACGCACAGGTCGTAGGACGGAATGTCCTTATCGTAATATACCAGCGCGGTCGTGCCTGCTACCGGCTTCACATAGTGGACGCCCTTGGTCTCCTGTACCCACTTGTCGAGGATCTCGCGGTTCTTCAAAAGGATCGCGCGGTTCCGTTCAAAGATCTTTTCCTTATGCGCAAGCGCCAATCCTGCCAGCATATCATCCAGCACACCGCAGCTGATCGTATCGTAGTCTCTGCGCTCGTGGATCTGGTGAATCACATCCATATCGCGAGTCGCGATCCAGCCCATACGCAGTCCGGCCAGAGAAAAGATTTTCGACATGCTGCCGACTGAGATGCCTTTTTCATAAAGATCGACAATGGAGTGCATATAGCTTCCGTCTTCGGAAATCCCCCTGTAAACCTCGTCACAGAGGATATACGCATCCACGCTTCTGGCAATCTCGATCATCGCTTCCATCTCCGCTTTTGGAATCCAGGAACCGGTCGGATTGTCCGGATTGTTAAGCGTGATCATCTTGGTGTTTTCGTCTACAAGAGACTTCAGCTCCTCGATGTCCGGCAGGAAATTGTTCTCCGGCCGCAGCTGCAGAATCCTCACCTCCGCGCCGATGGATTCCGGGATCGAATAATGTTGCTGGTAGGTCGGCATCACGCAGACCATATTGTCCTTTGCTTCAATCAGCGTCGTGATGACCTGATTGTTCGCGCCGATCGCGCCGTGTGTCGGTACCACGTTCTCCGGTTTCAGAGCTTCATAAAGTCCGGCAACACCTTCCAGATACTGGGGTGAGCCGAAGATATGACTGTAAGTCAGGCGTGTATTCTTTAAGCCCTTTAGGAATGTATCCGGATCCTCGCCGCACAGGCTCAAAAGTTCCCCGACAGTCAGCGAGTCGATACAGGTCTCTCCCAGATTGTATACCGCGTCATCCTCAAATTCATTCATCCAACGTTCCACTTTAAAAGTTTTGATTTTCATGTTATCAACCACCTTTCCCGTTCAAATCCTGTCGCTGCTCTATATGTCTGTTTACATTTCTCTTTTCATTTCCTTTTTTCAAGCAACGCTCTTATCCCTATTTTACCGTATTCCTCCCCCGTCATTTTTGTATTTTTCAAAAAATAACTAAAATATTTTTTGATTTTATACAAAGAACTAACGAATTGTGTTATACTAACAGAAAATCATTGCGTTTTTCATTCATTTGTCGATTCAACAATTCGGCAAGATCCCGGTACGATCGCGCTTCCGCGCAAGTCTAACCATAAAAACATCACAATTCGGAGGTTTCCTATGGCGCTCACCGTAAAAGATATTCTGCAGCTGCAAAGTCTGTGCAGCTTCCGGCTGCATGCCGGTCAAAAAGGGCTGTCCCGTTATGTCGTTTCTGCCGGCATCGGCGACTATGAATTTTGTGCGGATATCGACTACCCCCGTCAAACTGCATTTGAAGCGGACAGTCTGGTCCTCTCCAGCCTGCTGTTCGCCAAAGGCCGGCCGGAGCTGCTGCTGCCCGCCGTGCAGCAGCTTTACGAAGCCGGCGTCTCTGGTCTGGCCTACAAAACTGTAATTTTCCACGAACTTCCAGAGGATGTGCTTGCTTTCTGCAACGCGCACGCGTTTCCGCTTTTCAGTTTTGGCAGCGATGCTTATTTTGAAAATATTATCTATGAAATCATGAACGCCGTTCGCGCCGACGATACCAACCTCCTGACAGAAGGCAATATCCGCCGCATGCTCGCAGATGACTTCGCAAAATCTCAAGTCACCCTGCTCGCCAAAAGCCTTTCTCTTGCCTTTAAAGCACACGTTATGGGCGTCTATATCAAAGTCGACGACGCAGCGGAACGCGATACCTTCTATCAGCACGCGGCACGCTGTCTTAAAAACTTTTACCTCAATCGTAATCTCAACGACAAAGCCCTGCTCTGCCTGTATGAAGGCGCTCTCTTTGCCCTGCTGACCGCCCATCAGCCAAAACCGGAGACCTTTGAAGTCATTCTCGCGCAGCTTTTGGATTTTTTGCATTACGATGAAGCGCCGCTTTGCGTCTGCCGCAGCGACATTCATCTGCCGTATGAGGATCTGGATCTCTGTTTCCGCGAAAGCTATCAGACTTATCTCGCCTCCGCAGCTGAGGCGCGTCGCTTTGCATCCTACCACGAGATCGGCACCTACCGTTTTCTGATTCCTCAAAGAGACAGCGATTCCATGCAGAGCTACGCTTCCTCCATCCTGCAGCCCCTTTTGGCAAAACCGGAATACTTTGAAACCGCTCTGCAATTCGTACGCTGCGGCGGCGATCTGCCGCGCACTGCAGAGTACTTTGACTGCCACCAAAACACCATCCGCTACCGTCTGCAAAAAATCAAAATCCTGCTCGGCTTCGAAACTGAAACCGAACAGGACTTTTACGCGATCCTCGCACCCGCCGTACGCCTGCATCTCTTGCAGACATAACGCGCGTCCTTCATTCCGGATTTTTTTCAAAAAATGGGATTGTCGGCTGCACATCCGAAGTGCCGTTCAATACATATCCGGCAATACCGATTTTCTCGATCTCATCCGGATCAGCACCTTTTGCTTTGCGTATTTTCATCCGCTTTTTCCTCCTCCTTATTAAGGCCCGTAACGCTGCTCGGGAGGTCCCGCAGGACGCCGACAGGCGGAATCTCACCTTTAAACGGTTGATGTGTGATTTTGCGATAAATCAAACCCCCGAGGAAAACAGCAGCCGGCAATATCAGATACCAGATTTCAAGAATCAATTTCAAAACTCTCATCAGCTTCCTCCTCCCCTGTGTTCCCATGTTCTGCCCCGTATTCGGTCAGGGCTTCCGATCTGAAGCGCGGCACACGCGCCAGGCGCAAGACCAAATCTCTTGCTAAACCAATTATATCATTAATGAGAATATTTTGCAAAAGTGGTTTTCTTGCGTGGTTTCTCCATTAAAAAGTGTAAAATGAAAAAGTTAATTCACCGAATCGATGCAAGCAAGTGAATCGTATGAATCAATACATTTTGGCTCAATCACAAATTTTATGGGATTTCGAATTCCGCACATAACGCTGGCGGCTCATATCAAATAGCTTCAGAAAAAAGTATTCGTCACATCGTGCATGGTGCATATGAGAATTTCAAAAAACCATGCGTTTTATCGCAAATCTATTCGCCGAAATATCGCAAATCTATTCGTCAAATTACAACAAATTCATAAATCAAAACGTCGCAAATCTGTTCGTTTTAAATTGACTTTTTATATTTTTTGGGGTATACTAATTGCAAAGGAGCGTAAGTAAATCATGGCATTTGAATATATGAAACGCATTTGCGACAAAGAACTTTCCATGAAGTTAGATGCTTTTGGAGCCATTCATATTGTCGGTCCCAAATGGTGCGGAAAAACAACAACAGCAAAGCAATTCGCGAAAAGTTATATCGAATTGCAGGATCCGGATAAGCGAAGTATGTATCTGGAAACAGCCAAAATAAAGCCTTCCAATCTGTTGCTGGGTGAAAACCCCAGACTGATTGACGAATGGCAGATTGCTCCCAATATTTGGGATGCTGTTCGTGTTTCGGTGGATAAAAGAAATGAGGACGGCTTATACATCCTGACCGGTTCGAATTCGATTGATAAAAGCAATATCATGCATACAGGCACCGGACGAATTGATACTCTGCCGATGTACCCTATGAGCCTTTACGAGTCTAAGGAATCGAATGGTCAAATATCTTTGATCGATTTATTTCATCATCCGAACGCACTCCAAGATGGCTGTGAATCCAATCTCTCTATTGATGAACTGATTTTTGCTGCTTGCAGAGGTGGGTGGCCTTCTTCTGTTTTGAAAAAAAACGACAAGTCCAAATTGCTCGTGGCACGAAGCTATTTTGAAGGGCTTTGTCGGGAGGATATGTCAAATGTCGATGGGGTAAGAAGAAATGAAACGATTTCAAGGCTTTTGCTCCGTTCCTATGCGCGCAATATATCAACCGTTGCCTCAAATAGTTCCATCATGAAAGATATGAACGCCAACACTGAAATTTCAGCTACAACCTTCTACGACTATGTTAATATTTTAAAAAAATTATATGTAATCCAAGATGTAGAAGCCTGGTGTCCTGCAATACGTTCGAAAAGCGCTATACAGGCAACAGACAAAAAAGAACTTGTAGATCCGTCTTTAGTGGTGGCTGCTTTAGGCGTTGAGCCGGACTACTTTAATCTTGACTTGAAAACCTTCGGTTTTATTTTCGAAACGCTGTGTATCAGGGACTTAAAGGTTTATTCCGCAGCCTATGGTGGGAAAGTATCTTACTATCGGGATCGCTACGGACTTGAAGCTGATTGTGTTCTGCATTTACGAGACGGGAGATACGCTCTGATCGAATTTAAACTTGGCAGTGCTGATATTGATGAAGGCGCGAAGCATTTGATTGCGATAGAGAAGTTAGTGGAAGAATATAATCGAAAAGAAACGCAAGTTAAACTGCGTTTACCCGATTTGAAAATAGTAATTACCGGGACACAGTATGGATACCGGCGGCCTGACGGTGTTTTCGTTGTCCCGATTGGCTGTTTAAAAGACTAATGTTTTGGGACAACCGTGCGCATAACGAAATACAGATTTCTACGCGCACATGGCGCTCATTCATGCGCGCCGCTTTGTAAGGTGCTTTGTCGTGATTCCGGAAATATCGCTGCGCGATATTTCCTGCATACATAAAATAATGAAAGGAACAAACCATGGACCAGAAAAAAGAATACGCATTAAAAAAACATGCTGAATGGAAGGGCAAGCTCTCCGTTGAGTGCAAATGCCCGATCACGAATAAAGAAGAACTCGCCGTTGCCTATACGCCCGGCGTAGCGGAACCTTGTCTGGAAATTCAAAAGGACGAGCATCTTGCCTACACCTATACCGGCAAGGGTAATACCGTTGCCGTCATCACCGACGGCACTGCTGTTTTAGGGCTGGGAGACATCGGTCCGTCAGCCGGTATGCCGGTCATGGAGGGAAAATGCGCGCTGTTCAAGGCTTTTGCAGGCATCGACGCCGTACCGATCTGCATCAACAGTAAAGATCCGGATGAAATCGTAAACACCGTCTATCTCATATCCAAGAGCTTCGGCGGTATCAATCTCGAGGATATCAGCGCGCCCCGCTGTTTTGAGATCGAAAAACGCCTGATCGAAATGTGCGACATCCCGGTCTTTCACGACGACCAGCATGGAACTGCCATCATCGCTAGCGCCGGAATTTTGAACGCGCTCAAGGTAACAGGCAAAAAGGCCGGAAATCTCAAGATCGTGATCAGCGGCGCGGGCTCCGCCGGCATCTCCATTGCCAAAATGTTCCTGCGTTTTCAGTTCGGCGACATCATTCTCTGCGACCGTGAAGGTGCAATTTACGAAGGTGCTCCTTTCAACAATCCGGAACAGGAAAAAATGGCTAAGATTACAAACAGGCAGCATCTTTCCGGCTCCCTCGCCGATGTACTCAAAGATGCGGATATTCTGATCGGCGTATCCAAGCCGGGCATCGTCACGCAGGATATGATCCGCAGCATGGCAAAAGACCCGATCGTCTTTGTTATGGCAAATCCGGTTCCTGAGATCATGCCGGATGAGGCAAAAGCCGCAGGCGCGGCGGTGGTAGGTACCGGCCGCTCCGACTTCCCGAATCAAGTCAACAATGTCATCGCGTTTCCGGGTATTTTCCGCGGCGCTTTGGACTGCGGTGCTCCGAAGATCACCGAAGAAATGAAAGAAGCGGCGGCCAGAGCCATCGCCTCCGTCATTCCGGACGAGGAATTAACCGCCGAAAACGTTCTGCCTGACGGATTCAACCCGCTTGTCGTCAAACGCGTGGCCGAAGCAGTCATGGCATGCTATCAAAAATAGAGTGGGTTTGCGGAGAAGCAACGTAAAGTCAAGAAATAAGGAGAATACTATGGAATACCGTATCGAACACGACACCATGGGCGAAGTCTGCGTACCGGCTGACCGCTACTGGGGCGCGCAGACGCAGCGCAGCTACGAAAATTTTAAGATTGGAACGCAAAGAATGCCCGAAGAGATCATCCATGCCTTCGGTATCCTCAAAAAAGCCGCCGCGCAGGCAAATCTTGCGCTTGGCGCGCTGGATGAAGAAAGAGCCGTCGCGATTCAGCAGGCAGCCGACGAGGTCATCAGCGGAAAACTGCAGGATCACTTTCCGCTCGTCATTTATCAGACGGGAAGCGGCACACAGTCCAATATGAACGTCAACGAAGTCATCGCCAATCGCGCGAATGAAATTCTCGGCAAAAAGCTGGTGCATCCCAACGACCATGTCAACAAATCTCAAAGCAGCAATGACACCTTCCCGACCGCG
>URWB01000097.1 GCA_900551415.1 uncultured Eubacteriales bacterium | reverse complement strand
GCGATATGGTGACGACCATCTGCGTCCGCCGCATCGGGGAATTTGATACCGAGCCTGCGGACAAAGCGAGCTTAAAACAAAAATATGAGGAGGTTTTCGGATGAAAAATACCTTTGGCAATACCATCAGCTTGACCTTATTCGGCGAGAGTCACGGCCCGGCAATCGGCGCGGTACTGGACGGGCTGCCGCCGGGACTGGTGATCGATGAAAGTTATATCGGCAATAAATTGAGACAGCGGCGCGCGCAGGGCATGATCTCGACGGCGCGCCAGGAGGAAGACCGCGTGGAATTTGTCAGCGGTATCTTCGAGGGTCGTACGACAGGGACGCCGCTGTGCCTTTTGATCCGCAACGAAAAGGCGCACAGCGCGGATTACGGGGACGGGCGCAAGAACCGGCCGGCGCGCCCGTCCCACGCGGATTATACGGGCTTCTGCAAATATGAAGGCTATGAGGACTATCGCGGCGGTGGCCATTTTTCGGGACGCGTGACCGCGCCGCTGGTGGCAGCGGGCGCGATTCTGGCGCGCGCCCTGGAGGATCGCGGCATCTTTATCGGTACGCATATTCTGCGCGCGGCGGGCGTGGAGGATCGCAGATTCAAGCACTACGCGAAGGAATTCGCTTATCTCGCGGACGCGGAGTTTCCGGTACTGGATGCGGAGGCAGGCGCGTTGATCCGCGGCGAGATCCTCAAAGCGGCCGCGGATGGCGACAGCATCGGCGGGATTTTGGAAACCGCGGTGACAGGAATGCCGGCAGGCGTTGGTGAACCTTGGTTCGATACGCTGGAGGGAATGCTCGCGCACGCGGTCTTCTCCATTCCGGCGGTCAAGGGTATCCAGTTCGGCGGCGGCTTCGCGCTGGCGGATCTGCGCGGCTCGCAGGCTAACGACGCGTTCTATCGGGACGTGGAGGGTGTGAAAACCCGCACCAATTACAGCGGCGGCATTCAGGGTGGAATTTCCAATGGCATGCCGATTCTCTTCGATACTGTCATCAAGCCGACCGCTTCCATTTTCAAAAAGCAGGAGACGATCGACCTTCTGCGCATGGAGAACACGACCTTCGAGCTGCAGGGAAGACACGACCCGGCGATTTTTCATCGGGCAAGACCGGTGGTAGACGCTGTGACGGCCATCGTGCTGGCCGATCTTTTGACTGCGCGTTTCGGCACAGATTATCTGCGGACGGGCGGAAGCGCCGACGGGCAAGTGGCGGCGGCAGAAGTTGTGAAGCGGCAAAGCATCGCGAAAACAGGAGAGACATTATGAAGCTGTTAGTCATCAACGGCCCGAATCTCAATCTTTTGGGATTGCGGGAGCCTGCGCATTACGGAACGGAAAACTACACACAACTTATCGAAAAAATTCAGGCGCACTGCGCGGAGAAGCAGATCGAAGTGACCTGTTATCAGTCCAATCACGAGGGAGATCTGGTTGATCGCGTGCAGCAGGCCTATTTTGAGGGGATGGACGGGATCGTCATCAATCCGGGCGCTTACACGCACACCAGCATCGCGATTCTTGACGCGGTCAAGGCAGTGCGGATTCCGACGGCAGAGGTCCATATCTCCAATGTGAAGGAGCGTGAGGATTTCCGTCAGGTCAGCTATATCCGCGAGGCCTGCTGCTTCACCGTCATGGGACATGGTACCGACGGATATCTGGAGGCCATTGACTATTTGGCGCGAAACGTATAAAATATCTGAAACGGTGTCTATTCGCCGGCTTTTCTTCCGCGCCGCGGAAACCATGCATGGCGGCTGCGGGGAAAAACGGTATAGGCACGAAGGTGAGGGATAGAACAGATGAAGATACAAATCAACCGGGGGACGGCGCGCGGCAGGGTGTGCGCGCCTCCCTCCAAGAGCATGGCACATCGCGTGCTGATCTGCGCGGGGCTTGCGAGCGGGACTTCTGTGCTGCGGGGCATCTCGGATTCCGAGGATATGTTTGCGACCCTCGATTGTCTGACCGCGCTCGGCGCGCGTTGGCAAAAGGAAGGAGAAACGGTGACGATTACAGGCATCGGCGGCGAAGCCGCGGTTGATGCGTCCGCCGCGCCGCGCGCAGCCTGTGTGAAGCGGGAAACCGCGCCGTCTTGCGCCGACGCGCGCGGCAGAGTCGAGGGAGCAGGTGATGATTGCGCCGCGCCGCGGCCGGAACTGATTTTACGCTGCCGCGAGAGCGGCAGTACGCTGCGTTTCTTTATCCCCATCTGTTTACAGACCGGTCGGCGCGCGCGGCTCATCGGCGCGCCGCGGCTCATGGAGCGTCCGCTGGACGTTTATGAAAAGCTGTGCGAGGCGCGCGGCCTGCTTTTTGAGCGGGACGGACAGAGCTTGATCGTGCGAGGACCGCTGCCTGCAGGAGAGTACCAGCTGCGCGGCGATATTTCCAGCCAGTTCATCAGCGGTTTGCTTTTTGCGCTGCCGCTGTGTGAAGGAGAAAGCCGTTTGTCCATCCTGCCGCCGATTGAAAGCCGGCCATATATCGACATGACTCTGGCAGCACTCAGGGTATTCGGAGCGCGCGCTGTTTGGCAGGACGAGCGGACGTTGTGTCTGGAGGGCGGGCAAAGCTATCGGGCCTGCGACGCGTGTGTGGAGGGTGATTTCTCTAACGCGGCATTCTTTGGAGCCTTGCAGACGATTCGTGCAGAGAATCAGGTGCGGATTGATGGTCTGCCGCCTGTTACAGACAGCCTGCAGGCGGATCGTGTCTATGCGGCACTGCTCGCGCGTCTTGAGGAACCCGCGCCTTGTATCGATCTGACAGATTGTCCGGATCTCGGGCCGATTCTCTTCGCGGCGGCCGCAGTGAAGGGCGGCGCGCGCTTTATCGGAACGAAACGGCTAAAAATCAAGGAAAGCGACCGCGGCGCGGCAATGGCGGAGGAACTTCGCAAGTTCGGCGTCGATGTCATGGTGCAGGAGGATGAGGTTACGGTCATGCCGTCTGCCGGCGGGCTTTTGGCGCCGATTGTGCCGCTCTCCGGACATAACGATCACCGCATTGTCATGTCTTTAGCAGTGCTTTTGACGCTGACCGGCGGCGTCATCGAAGGCGCGGAGGCAGTAAATAAGAGTTTTCCGGACTTTTTTGATAAATTACAAGATTTAGGAATCGAGGTAAAAAAGATTGAAGATTGATAAAAATACCAATGTGTTAATTGTAGGTCTTGGCATGATCGGAGGAAGCTACGCCAAGGGGCTTGCCAAGCAGGGCATTCTCGCCAACGCCATCGATATCGATGAGGATACCATTCGCTATGCCAAGGAGCGTCATATCATCAACAAGGGCAGCACAACCGCGGACCCGAAGATGATCGGAGAGGCAGATGTGATTATTTCGGGTCTGTATCCGTCAACCTTCCTGCAGTGGATGCGCGAAAAACAGTGGTTTTTTAAGAGCGGCGCGATCATCACCGACGTGACGGGCGTCAAAAGCTGCCTTGTGCGCCAAATTCAGGATTTTTTGCGTGAGGATTGTGAATTTATCGCCGCGCACCCGATGGCAGGCTGCGAACGTCTGGGGATCGAACACAGTGATGAGACGATCTTTTATCAGGCGAACTATGTTATGGTGCCGACCGAAAAGAACACCGAAAACGCAAAGGAACTGTGCAGGCAGATCGGACAGCTGCTCGGCTTCGCGAGAATTTCCGAAGTATCGCCGGAGGAACACGACGAGCTGATCGGCTTCGTATCGCAGCTGACGCACTGCATCGCGATGTGCCTGATGACCTGCAATCACAATGAAAAACTCGAGGACTATACCGGAGACTCTTTCCGCGATCTGACTCGTATCGCCCGCATCGACGATCGCATGTGGAGCGAACTGTTCCTGCTCAACAAGGACGCGCTGCTGCACCAAATGAAGCTGTTCACGATTGAAGTCGCGAAGCTGGAGCGCATGCTGATGGAGGGTGACGCGGAGGGCATTCGCGACATGATGCGCAAGTCTACGGCAAGAAGAAAGCTGTTCGATAAGGAAAAGCCGGAGCCCGCAGAGGAAACATCGGGTACCGAAAAAGGGCAGCCCGCAGAAGAGGTTCGGTCTGCAGAAGAAGCGCAGGCTGGCGAGAAAGCATAGGTTGACAGGAAAGCACGGAACATCGCGGGCGTACAGCGCGTAAAGAGCCGTGAGCATAGAGAAAATTTTGGAGGAAACGATATGAATATGGAATTCAGGCGTAAACTGCCGATCCCGAAGGAAATCAAGGCGATGTACCCGATCAGTCCGGAATATGAGCGCCTCAGAGAGCAAAAAGATAAGGAAGTCAAGGATATTCTGAGCGGGCAGGACGACCGCTTGCTGCTTTTGGTGGGGCCTTGCTCCGCAGACAACGAAACCGCTGTGCTGGACTATTTAACGCGTCTGCGCAAGACCGCGGATGAAGTGGCGGAGCGCGTTTTGATCGTGCCGCGCGTCTATACAAGCAAGCCGCGCACGACGGGTATCGGCTACAAAGGTATGCTGCATCAACCTGATCCGGAGGGCAATGAGGATATGCTGAAGGGCATCATCGCCATCCGTGAGACCTATATCCGCGCGATGGAGGAAACCGGATTCTTCTGCGCGGACGAGCTGTTGTATCCCGAAAACTACCGTTATCTGAGTGACCTGCTGCTTTATGTGGCAATTGGCGCCCGTTCGGTGGAGAATCAGGGGCATCGTCTGACAGCCAGCGGTTTGGATGTCGCGGTGGGCATGAAAAACCCGACCAGCGGTGATTTTTCTGTGATGATGAATTCCATCACCGCAGCGCAGAGCTCGCACATGTTCATCTACCGTAACTGGGAGGTTGTCAGCAAGGGCAATCCGTACGCGCACGCGATTCTCAGAGGTTATATGAACAAAAAAGGGCAGTCGCTGCCGAACTATCACTATGAGGATCTCAAGCTGGTCTGTGACATGTACCACAAGGCGGAGCTTCAAAATCCGGCCATCATCGTGGACGTCAATCATGCGAACTCCGGCAAGAAGTTCCTCGAGCAGATCCGCATCTCCAAGGAGGTGCTACAGTCTCGTACATTCAGTGAGGACGTGCACGATATGGTCAAGGGTCTGATGATCGAGAGCTACCTTGAAGACGGCAATCAGCCTGTCAACGGTATGGTTTACGGACAGTCCATCACAGACCCGTGTCTTGGCTGGGATAAGACGGAGCGCCTGATCTGCGAGCTGGCGGAAATGGTTTAACAAAAATACAGGATTTTTTTAAAAACTATTGAATTATGTCTTTACAAATCGCTCGGACTTGTATATAATAATGGAGTACGAAATCGAGCGATTTCTATATGCGCCATTAGCTCAATTGGATAGAGTCGCGCACTACGAATGCGAAGGTTGGGGGTTCGAGTCCCTCATGGCGCACCAGCGAAACCCTGTGATTGCAATAATCACAGGGTTTAGTTTTTTTGAAGCTATATTTTGAATCAAGTCTTTCGTGTACTTTTAACAGAAAAAGCAGAAAGTTGATAGATTCGTTTGCACCTATAGCTAAAATACGATATAATATAAGCAAAGAAAGGAGGTGTATATTTTGAGCCAGTATATAAGCTATAAAGTTAACCAAGACGTCCTGCAGTGGGCAATAAAAGAATCACAAAAAAATGTCGCAGAAATCAAAGATAAATATCCTAAGATCAACGACTGGATCGACGGAAGCGCTGAACCAACCTTGCGACAACTTGAAAATTTAGCAAATTATTTAAAGATTCCATTTGGATATATGTTTTTACAACGACCACCAAAAGATGATTTTTTGAAAGCCGAGTTTAGATCAATCAATAATAAGGCTCCGCATGTGAGCAAAAATCTAAAGGATACATTGCTTGAAATGGACAGCCGCCAAAGTTGGATGAGCGAATATAGAAAAAATCTTGGCTGGGAAAAGTTAGACATCATAAGCAAATTTAATGCAAATGTCAGTGAACGAACAGCTTGTGAGGATATTGCACAATGTGCAAAAGATGTTTTGGAAATTGATCCAGAATGGTTTGCTGTGCAAAACACATATGAAAAGGCGTATGCCTTTTTGCGAGAAAAATTAGAAAATGCAGGCGTAATGGTTATGCAGAACGGAACTGTGGGGTTTGATACTCACAGGAAACTGGATTTAAATGAATTTAGGGCGTTCATGCTCTATGATGAAATTGCACCTTTGATATTTATCAATGCAGCAGATACAACTCCTGGAAAGATATTTTCTTTAATCCATGAGTATATTCATATTTTATTTCAACAAGAAGATATTCTTTTGGATTCGGATGCTGTAGAAATAAAGGAGAATGAGCAGAGAATAAATAAAATCACCGCTGAGTTTTTAATGCCGACAGGTATAGTGGTAACAAAATGGAAAGAGACAACATATAAAACGGAAACTGCGCATATCGAATCTTTGGCAAAATTATTCAAAGTTAGTAACTATGCTTTATCGATAAGGTTAGCCGAATTAGGAATTGTCAGCCGAAACATGGTAACACTTTTTGCACAGAGAGCAAATAATCGTAAGTACGGGGGAAGCGGGGGAGACTTCTATGCGACGTATTACTCTAGAATGAGTCCAAGCTTTCTGCACTCTGTAATCAGCCAAGCCGAGGCGGGGAATCTTAGTTATACGTATGCATACAAGTTACTGGGTGGCATAAAGAGCAGCATGTATAGTCAAATAAGGGGAGAAATCTATGGATAAAGAGTATATTATCGATTCTAATATATTGATTTCTTCAAGCAGACGCTTTTATCCATTTGACATTATGCCGGGCTTTTGGAGACAATTTCTTGAAAAAATTGACGGAAAGGTTGTTTTAATTGATAAGGTAAAAGAAGAAATCTTCAGCGGGAATGACCAGTTAAGTGATTGGCTGCGAGAAAACCAAGCATGTTTTATTCAAAAAAATATGTCTGATATAGAGGTGATAAATGCTTATAGCAGAATTATTCAAAATGTGGCAGATAACCCTCGTTATAGTGAAGCAGCAAAAGAAGAATTCGCACGGGTTGCAGACTCATGGATTTGTGCGCACGCTTTGGCACATAAGTATGTAGTCGTTACAGAAGAGACTTATGACCCGAATAGCAAAAAAAGAGTAAAAATTCCAAATATCTGCAAGGACTATGAAATCGAATACATTGATATGATCCGGTTTTTCCGAGAGATTGAAGTGAAAATCCTTTAACTTATTCAAGAGAAACATGAGATGTGAGTTCAACTCCCTATTCAAAAAGGCAGGGATGCCAAGCAGGCATCCTAAACGGACAGTAGAGACAAGCAAAGAAAGACAGCCTGATCGGAAGTATTACCGTAGATCCAAGCGGCAAGGGTAAAGAGCGAATCAAGCTGCCCGATGGCATCTATTATCTCAAAGAGCTGTCTACAAAAGCAGGCTACAAACGGAATACCATCCCATTTTATTTCGCAGTCGGCGAGAGCAAAGAGATTACCTCAGAGCCATGCAAATTTGACTATCCGGCAGACGGCGTCAGCGGAAAGCTGATTCTGGATCGCAGCGGCAAGGTAGATATGCAGCTTAGCGTGCTGCAGCGCTATCCGATGCCGGAGATCACGATAGACGGCAAAGCCTATGCGCTGACCGAAGATCTTACAGACGGACTGACTGAAATCCGGTGCGAAGAAGATCGCACAGACATTACCGCAACCGTACTTGCAGGAAAGGAAAGCACGATCACCCTGCCAAACGGCAAGGAATTAAAGGTATCGGCTGCCGAAAACACCTATACCTACCTTCTCGACGGCATGGAAAAAACCTATCTTCCGACCGTATCCTACACCGGATATTATACGAGCTTTAGCTATGAATTTCCAAAGGTAAAAGGCGAGAGTCTCACCGAAACGAAAACAGAATTCTCTTTCAGCGAAGCAGGCAGCAACCCGAACCGATTGAAAGGGACGCTGACACACACACCAAAAACGAAAGAACAAAAACAGGCAGACGGCAGCACAAAGATTGTCGGCATGCTTGACAAGGATGGCAATCAAGTGTTCACGCATCGCCTTGATTTTACCATGACAGATGAAAAAGGACAGCAGGCTGTCACAGGCTCACTTTTCCGAACAGACACAGACGGCAAGACCAGCGAAGAAATGCAGGACGCGTCGCTTTCTGCATTTCACATTGCTGCAGGCGAGCAGCTGTCATTTGAAACGAGCAGCGGGGCAAGCGTAGCTATGAGCCTTACAGAAAGCGGTAATCTCACGATCCGCATGGCAAACACGCAGGCAGGCGCAATCGCAGATGAAGAAGTACCGACAGCAAGTATCGACGGACAGGACGCAAAGGACGCGGTCTTTTTTACGAAAACCGTCACACAGGCAAGACAGGATCATGCCGAAGGCACCCTCAAGATCAAGGTCAATACTTTCGATAATGTGAACGCAGGAGATATTCCAAACGACCGCAAGCCGGGCGAGCCGGGAAAACCAAACCCATCACCAAGCACGCCGTCTATCCGCACGACCCTCGTGGATGCCAAAAGCGGCACGCATGAAGCGGAGCCGGAGCGCGACCTCCTGCTGATAGATACCGTTTCCTATTACAACTTGTTGCAGGGCGAGTACCGTTTGATCGGAACCTTGATGGACAGAGCAACCGGAAAAGAATTTCTCGCGGATGGCAAAGCCGTTACTGCAGAGAAGATCTTTACGGCAGGCAGTGCAAACGGACAGGAAACCGTCGAGTTTGCATTCCGCGCCGAAAACATCGAGGGAAAAAGCCTCGTTGCGTTTGAGAAACTGTACAAAAGAGTGAAACAAGTAGACGGGACTATCACAGAGACTGAAATCGCAAAGCACGAAGAGTTGAAAGATGATTGGCAGACCGTCACCATCGGTAAGAAGCCGGACAAGCCGGAAAAACCGGACAAACCAGAAAAGCCTGAAAAGCCGAGTAAACCGGAAAAACCAAAGAATCCGCAGGAAGTGCCAAAGACAGGTGATGCTGCGAATGCAGCAGGCTATCTTCTGCTTCTTGCAGGCGCGGCAGCAGGCCTTGTTTTCAGCACCGGAATGCTCCGAAAAAGAAGAAAAACGAATCGGTAACCCATGCGCTGGCGGTCCTCTGCCGCCCGCAAACATAAAAATTTCCCCAAAACCCCTAAAAAATTGCCCCTTTACAAGCGTGATGACTTGGTGTAGAATGAGAGTG
>URWB01000096.1 GCA_900551415.1 uncultured Eubacteriales bacterium | reverse complement strand
ATGGGTGAGCGCCATGTGCGCATAGAAATCTCTGATTTCGTTATGCGCACTTTTGCCCTCTGGGCTTATTTCATCGCCAGACTCAGCTCTCCCAGCGTGGTTTCTCCCCAGCTGTAGTTGGTCAGATAGCTGCCCTTGAACAGCGCACTCGCTTCTTCTTTCCCGCTGAGATAATCGAATAAATCGCAGGAGACCGCTTCCGGCACGATTCTTCGCTTGCCGTCCACGTTTTCAACGATATCCGCGATTCCGTATTCCTCCAGCGTGTTTTTTAATCTGAGCGCGACCTTGCGGTAGCGGGATAAAATGACGGGACTGATCGGTTCGTCCTCCCATAAGAATCCGATGGCTTCCTCTGAGGAAACAAAGCCGCCTCTGCGATCGGTCAAAATCGCCAGGAGCTCCTTGGACTTTTTGTTGCGGAAAGCGACAGGCCTGTCTCCGACAAAAACGTCAAAATATCCGAAGGTGCGCAGCACAATCGGTTTTTTCTCTGCGGCTTCGTGTCTTTTTAAATTCGCGCTGCCTGCCGCGCATGCGTCCTGATACAGCATGACATACCTGGGTGAAGTTTCACTCGGGTATTTTTGTGAGCATACAGCCTGCACCGTCCTCGTTTGTTCAGTCTGATAATCAAAATATCGGAATCTGGCTTCGCCGTTTCGCAGCAGCCTTTCAAAATCCGCGTAGGTTGCCTCGCTTCCGGCAATAAACTGCTCCACCGGCGTTTTTTCATGCATCATACGCAGCCATGCTTCTCGTGTATAGCCAAAAAATTCACAGAGGTTCTCGCTGATATACAGCGGAATCACCATTTCGTCAGAGGTGACCTCGAACGCGGCAACCCCGTCTGTCAAAGCTTCCTCTTTTTTTGTCCGGCAGCAATACAGGCTGACAGCATCATCGATTTTCAAAAAAACGCCGTTTCGCACACAGACGCGATCCGGTTCGCGCTGCGCGCGATATTCGATCTGCGGCGGTTTTCCTCCCGGCGTATATAGTCCTTTTCGTTGAAACGCGTCAAAAAACGCGCCGACCCGCGCCGCGTCCTCCGGCCGTACCTCATCCAGCAGCCAGGTCTCGATCCCCTCCTCCATTCTCATCGGAACATCACTGATACGCCGTATTTCCTCCGCATCGCTGCTGTGGACGCATCTTACGGTTCCCAGGCTGAGATCGAATGCAAAGATTCTGTCATAAACATCGGAAATCGCTTTTAGATATTTTTTGATTTCGCGGCTTCGTCTTTTTCGCTGGCGTTCAGTAATATCGATACAGATACTCTGAAACTCTTCGCTTCCGTCCGCTGTCACAGTCAGACTTACCCAGCCAAAAACATAAGCTCTGGTTCCGTCGCAGCGCAGCAGCGTCATTTCGCCCGCGACCGGTGCTTTGGCCAGTCTTACCTTATGAAGATACATCGAAAATCTTCTCCGTTCTTCAATCGGTATCATCAAAAAAATGTTTTCGCGATAAAAGTCCTGCGCCTCCTGCTCCTGCATTTTGGGGAATCCGAGGATCTCGCGCATTTCCTGATTCAGATACGTAATTTTGGGCTGCTTTTCGCAGGTATATTTCAAAAATCCGCATGAAACTGCTTCGTGCAGGAAACGAAGATTTTCGTTTTCCTTTTTGAGATCCGTAATATCTGTAAGCACCGAATCACAGAAGACCACGCTTTGTCCTGCTTCATCCCTGCCGCGCCAGGAGGATGCCTGATCCCGTACCTCTAAGATCCTTCCGTCTCCGCGAACCAGCCGATACTCTGTCGAAGTCGAAACATCACCCTTGCGCAGGCGATTCAGGAATTCCGTATAGCGCGGCCGGTCTGGCGGATACACCAGGTTCAAATAGGAATCCTCATCCTCGCAGACAAGCGCCGCCGCCTCCATGCCCAGCATAGCGCCAAGACTCGCGGCTGCGTAAATCAAATGATCCTTTCCGTCCTCCGAGAGCAGATAGCGGTGAAATCCGTTGATATGTTCTGCCACTTCTCGCATTCTTCTGCCTCCTGTTCCTGCTACGCGCCGCTTGCGCGCCTGTACGTTTCTCACAAAAAATCGAATCGGCGAAGCCGACTTTTTTTCATTATAGCCTACCTCGCTGCAAAAGTCTATCTGAATCTCTTTCTCTTGTCAAGATGCGGATTGGCGCCGCTGTTCCTGTTTTTTGATTTTCCCGCTAATCGTCTTTGGCATTTCCTCTGTAAATTCGATGATACGAACCCATTTATACTCAGCCAGCCGCGCGTTGCAAAATTCTTTGATTTGCTGTTTCAGCGCCTCACTGGCCTCATATCCGCCTCCCGGCGTAATGATCGCTTTAATCGCTTGTCCCCGCGAAGCGTCCGCTACGCCGATCACGCTGCATTCAAGCACAGCGGGATGTTCCATCAGGATATTCTCGACCTCATAGGGTCCGACCCGAAAGCCGCCTGTTTTGATGATATCATCAAAGCGCCCGTGAAACCAGTACCGCCCTTCTTCATCCTGATAGGCCGCGTCTCCGGTATGATAGACGCCGCCTCGCCATACATGACGATACTGTGCTTCGTTATCCAGATATCCCGTAAATATTCCAATCGGTCTGCCGTTTCGGGGCGGAACAATGACCACTTCACCGATTTCACCCTGCTTTACAGGATTTCCCTCTCTGCCCTGCAGGCGGATATCATAAAACGGCGACAAGCTTCCCATCGAACCTTCTTTTGCGTCCATTCCCTTAAAATTCGCCATGAGCAGGGTGGTTTCCGTCTGTCCGTAGCCCTCACAAAGCGGCAGCCCTGTAAGCGCAGTAAACTTTCTGAACACCTCCGGTGCCAGCGTTTCTCCCGCGGTGCTCGCGTGACGAAGCGTCGGCATGGCCGGAATTCCCTTACGGATCAGATAGCGATAGACGGTCGGCGGCGCGCAGAAGGAGGTCACGCCATAACGATTGATGATCCTCACCAGCTGTTTCGGGTCAAAATTGTCGAAATCATAAACCATCACCGCGCTCCCCACCAGCCATTGGCCGTAGAGCTTTCCCCAGGAAGCTTTCGCCCAACCGGTTTCGGCAACGGTGAAGTGCAGACCGCCGTCTGTTGCCTGCTGCCAGTACTTCGCGGTAACGATGTGCGCGAGCGGATAGGCAAAGTCGTGGATCACGCCTTTTGGTTCTCCGGTGGTTCCCGATGTGAAATACAGCAGCATCGGATCCTCAACGCTCGTTTCTGCCCGCGCGAACACTTCGCTCTCCGCGCTTTCCTCGTTCATGGCTTTGCTCATATTATCGAAGCCCTCCACGTCCTGCCGCACCGTCCAAAGCTTTGCCGCAAGGCCGGTTCTTGCGAGCGCTTCTCTGATTTTGCGCGGGACATCATTTTGCGGGGTGCAGATGATGCCGCGCATGCGCGCACTTTCCATACGGTAAGCGAAATCGGAAACCGTCAGCATGTGTGTAGCCGGGATCATCACAGCGCCAAGCTTATGCAGCGCGATCGCCGCGAACCAGTATTCATAATGTCGTTTCAGCACCACCATGACGCGGTCGCCCCTTTGAATCCCCGCTTTTTGGAATACATGCGCCATCCGGTTGCTGAATCTTCTGATATCCTCGAAGGTAAAGATGTGTTCTTCCCCTTCCGCATTGCACCAGACAAGCGCTTTTTTTTGCGGTGTTCTTGCCGCGATAACATCGACCACATCATAGCCGAAATTAAAATTTCGCGGATACTGCAGCTCCAGTTTTTTTAACGCGCCGTACGCGTCGATCTTTTCAACGCAAAATTCTCGTTCCATGCTCATTTCTTATCTTGTCTCCTCTTCCGTCTCATAAGCGCCGATTTTGCGAAATCTCCGGTAGCGCAGCTCCAACAGGTTCGGTTTCATGCAAAGCGCGCGGAGTTCCTCTGTGAGCAAGGCGCCTATGCGGTCATAGTATTCCTTTTTTCCTATGCCTGCTTCGGAAATGATCTGCTCGATGAGCCCGAATTCTTTTGCGTCTTGAGCGGTGAGCTTCAGACAAGCCGCCGCTTCACCCGCCTTCGCCGCATCCTTCCAGAGAATACTGGCGCAGCCTTCCGGTGAAATCACAGAATAGACGGCATTTTCCAGCATCCAGACCCGATCTCCTGCCGCCAGCGCCAGCGCGCCGCCGGAGCCGCCTTCTCCGATCATCACTGATACGATCGGCACGCACAGCGTGGACATTTCCAGGAGATTTTCCGCGATGGCCTGTCCTTGCCCGCGTTCCTCCGCGCCGATGCCACAGTACGCGCCGGAGGTATCCACAAACAGCACGATTGGTCTGCCGAATTTTTCCGCCTGTTTCATCAGGCGCAGCGCTTTGCGGTATCCCTCCGGATGCGGCGCGCCAAAATTACGAAAACCGCGTTCCTTTGCCGTATGTCCTTTTTCAATTGCGATGACCGTAACCGGCATACCGGAAAGCCAGGCGATACCGCCCACAATCGCCGGATCATCGGCGAATCTCCGGTCACCATGCAGCTCTGTAAAATCTTTGAAGATATGCCGGATGTAATCCAGCCCCGTAGGACGCTTGCTGTCTCTGGCCAGCTTGACCCGATGATAAAGATTCTCGCTCATTCTCTTGTCCTTTCCGTCATTTTGTGTCCGCACGCGCCGCGGTCATGCAGCTCCAGCAGCTTCGCAATGACACGTTTCTGACTGCTTCGAGGGCAAATCCCGTCAAGAAATCCATGCTCGAGTACAAATTCTGCGGTCTGAAATCCTTTCGGCAGCGATTTTCTCGTCGTTTGCTTGATGACACGCGCGCCGGCAAAGCCCACCGTCGCGCCAGGCTCCGCCAGAATGATATCCGCTTCCATCGCGAAACTGGCCGTAACGCCGCCTGTGGTCGGGTCTGTCAATACCGCAAGATACAGAAGCCCCGCGTCGCTGTGTCGTTTTACCGCGGCACTGGTTTTCGCCATCTGCATCAAGGAGAGCAGTCCCTCCTGCATTCTCGCGCCGCCGGAAACGGTAAATCCGACGACCGGAAGGTGACGAGCCAGGGCGTACTCAAACAATGCCGTAATTTTATCTCCCACAACGGTTCCCATGCTTCCCATCATAAAATATGGATCCATCACGAACAGACAACATGCCTGTTCATAAATTTTCGCTGTACCGCAGAGGACGCCCTCTTGCTCGTTGCTCATCGAGGCTGCCAGCTTCAGCTTTTGCCGATAGCCCGGAAACTGAAGCGGATCGTCGGTACTGAGATTTTTATACAGTTCCCAAAAGCTTCCTCGGTCCGTAAGCACTTCGATCCGCTGTCTTGCCCGCAGTCTGAAATGGTATCCGCATCGGCACACCATGTCTGCTGCCGCAAGTCTGCTGATCGGAATATCTTTGTGACAGTTGGGACAGTTTTTTTCCGGTTCCCCCTCATCCAGCTGCATCGGTGCCTGGTTTCGCCCGCCTTCCTCCAGACGGTTCTTTGGTTTCAAAAATTGTATGAATGCCATTTCTATTCTCCCATAAATGTCAAATCATAGTTGCCGGAGGCAAAGCGCTCATCATCTAAAATCCGGAGCTGTTCCTCGATGTTTGTCGAAATTCCATCGATAAGCAGCTCACAAAGCGCCGCCTTCATCTTTCGCAAGCTTTCTTCTCTTGTTTTGGCAAACACGATCAGCTTGCCTAAAAGGGAATCATAATACGGCGTGACTTCGCTGCCGCTGAACAGGGAGGTATCGAACCTTATGGCAGGACCGCCCGGCACATGCAGGAGTTTCAGCTTCCCACAGCTTCCCGCGTTGATGCGGCATTCGACCGCGCAGCCTGTCAACGAGATTTCCGTTTGCGTAAAATCCAGCGGAATGCCTGCCGCGACGCGAATCTGCCATTTTACCAGATCGATGCCGGTCAGCATCTCCGTCACCGCGTGTTCCACCTGCAGGCGGATATTCATTTCCATAAACCAGAAGTTCCCCCTGCTGTCCAGAAGAAATTCCAGCGTGCCTGCGCCGACATAACCGATTTTCTTAACGGCGCGCGCCGCTGCCGCGATGAGTTTACTTCGCTGCGCTTCTCCCACCGCCGGAGAGGGCGTTTCTTCCAGTAATTTTTGATTTCGTCGCTGCACAGAACAGTCGCGCTCGCCCAGACAGACGACATGGCCTGCTTCATCAGCCAAAATTTGTAATTCCACATGTCTGGCCGGAAACACATATTTTTCAAGATATACGCTTCCGTCTCCGAAGGCGCTGACGGCTTCGCTCGTCGCCGCGAAATACGCGTCCTCCGTTTCTGCTTCCGCGTGAATCAGGCGAATACCTCTGCCTCCGCCGCCCGCACAGGCTTTGAGCATGACAGGATAGCCGAGCTTCGTCGCTTCCTGTTTTACCTCCTGCGGCGTTTTGACTGTTTTGCTCCCCGGGATCACAGGAAGTCCCGCTTCCCGCATCAGTTCCTTGAGCGCCGCCTTGTCACTGAGTCTCTCCATGTTCTCCGGCTCCGGTCCGATAAAGACCAGCCCGTTTTTGCGGCAGAGTCTCGCGAAATCCGCGTTTTCCGACAAGAATCCATATCCCGGATGGATTGCCTGCGCACCGTGAAGCAGGGCTGCCGCGATGATCTGCTTCTGATTCAGATAGCTGGACGCCGCCTCCGGACCACCGATGCAGCAGCTTTCATCTGCGAGCAGGACATGCAGCGCGTGCCGGTCGACCTCGGAATAAACCGCCACCGTCTCCACGCCCATTTCCCGGCACGCTCGGATGATGCGCACAGCAATTTCGCCGCGATTGGCGACCAGAATCTTAGAAAACATCGGAACCCTCTCTCAGCGCGAACGAAAATTCCGCGGTGACGCACACCGCGTCTCCCACCTGCGCTTTTCCTTCTGCGAAATAAAAAGGATGCTTGCAGCGCGTCAGGCGGCAGCTTGTCTCGATCAGGTCTCCGGGCAAGACGGACTTGCGAAACTTCACGTGATTTAAGCCGGTGTAAACGGGCAGCGTCCCCGTCCGCATCTGATCCTGCATGAGCGCGCACGCGGATTGCGCCAGAATTTCACATAAAATCACGCCCGGTACAACCGGTTTCTCCGGAAAATGTCCCCGCAGGAAAAATTCATCCCCGCGCACCCGATAATGTCCGACTGCTGTCTCTCCGTCAGTCTCCACATCGTCAAGCAGCAGCATATCCTCCCGATGCGGTAAAATTTTCTTTATTTCTTCCTGATTCATGCCTCCGCACTCCTTCCTCCATCTTGATGCACGCGAAACAGCTCGGTACCGTATTCCACCAGCTGACCGTTCTCCGCAAGAATCTCGGTAATCACTCCGTCGCATTCCGCGGCCACTTCATTCATCAGCTTCATCGCTTCCACGATACAGAGGGTTTGCCCCTTTTTAACATGCGTGCCGATTGCCGCGTACGGCTGCGCGTTTTCGGCCGGTGCCGCGTAAAAGACTCCTACCAGCGGCGATTTGATACTGACGCAGCCGTCAGCCGCGCGCTGCGTCTTCGCGCTGCCCGCAAAAGAGCCGGGCGCTTCCTTCTCCGTTCTTTCGCCGCCCGCCGGATCTTCCTGCGGGATCGGCTGCGGACAAAGCATCGGCATCGTCGGCGCCGACTGCAGGATGCGTTCGAGTCTTACAACCTGATTGTCTTCGGTGATTTCAAGACCCGTCAGGCCAAGCTCCTCCATCAGACCCGCGTATTTTCTAATATCTGCTTCTTTCATCTGTCAGACCGACCTTTCTTCTATATTCTGCGAAACGCGAGACTCGCGTTATGCCCGCCAAAGCCGAGAGAATTGGAAATCGCCAGTGTAATGTCCGCTGCAATTGCCTGATTCGGCACGCAGAAAAGATCGCACGCCTCGTCCTGCTTCTGCAGATTGATCGTCGGCGGCAGTATTTTTTCCTGCAGCGCCATCAGACAGGCTATCGCCTCTATGGCGCCCGCGGCGCCCAGCATATGCCCGGTCATGGATTTCGTGGAGCTGACATACGCCTTTTTCGCGGCTTCCTCGCCCAGCGCCTTTTTAATTGCTAGCGTTTCCACCTTGTCATTCATCGGCGTTCCGGTACCGTGCGCGTTGATATAGACCACGTCCTTTTCACTGTATGCCGCTTCCTTCATGGCATCCTGCATGGCGCGCGCGCCGCCTCTGGCCTGCGGATGCGGCGCGGTCATGTGATAGGCGTCACAGGTGCTGCCGTAACCGCATACCTCTCCGTATATCTTCGCGCCTCTGGCTTTCGCGTGCGTGTACTCTTCCAAAACCAGCGCCGCTGCCCCCTCTCCCATGACAAAACCGCCTCTGCGCCGGTCAAAGGGCAGGGACGCGGCATTGGGATTCTCTGCCGTCGATAATGCCTGCATATTGACAAAACCTGCCGCCGCGGACGGACAGATCGCTGCCTCCGTTCCGCCTGTGATGACAGCGTCCGCATACCCATGACGGATCAGCCGCATGGCTTCTCCGATGGCATTGGAGCCGGAGGCGCACGCGGTGACCGCCGGCATGGCTGTGCCGCGGCAGTCATGCCGCATCGCGATCATACCGGACGCCATGTTGCTGATCAGCATCGGAATGAACAGCGGGGATACACGACGCGGTCCTTTTTCCAGCAGCTTGCTGTACTCCGCTTCAAACGTGCGGATTCCGCCGATACCGCTGCCAAAGAGAACCGCGCAGCGTTCCGGATCTATCGTCCCCACGATTCCGCTTTCTTCGGCTGCCTGCTGCGCTGCCGCTGCCGCGAATTGCACGCTGCGGTCAGTTCTCAGTACATCGTTGACCTCCAGGTACTCCCGCGGATCAAAATCCTTGACCTCTGCCGCCAGCTTCGTTTTATAGTTTGTCGTATCGAACAGCGTGATCGGTCCGATTCCGTTTTTTCCTGCCTTCATGCTTTCCCACGCGGCACGCGCGTGATGACCGATTGGGCTTATCGTCCCCATGCCGGTCACGACCACTCGTCTGTTTTCCATCTTCTTGCTTCCTTTCTCCTCTACATGGCGAGGCCGCCGTCTACACGCAGAACTTCGCCGGTAACATAGGAGGCTGTCGCCAGATAGGCTGCTGCCTGCGCGATTTCCTCCGGTTGCCCCATGCGGCCCAGCGGAATGCAGGCAAGCAGCTTGTTCTCTCCTTGCTTTTCGGTCATATCCGTGGCGACAAAACCCGGCGCGATCGCGTTGCAGCGCACACCCTTCGGCGCCAGCTCCTTCGCGACGGTCTTGGTCAGGCCGATCAGTCCCGCTTTTGCCGCGGCGTAATTGGCCTGCCCCGCGTTTCCCATCAGTCCGCTTACCGAGGAAATATTGATAATGCAGCCCTCTTTGATATTCCGAACGCACGAAATGCAAAATCCTGGAAACTCTCGGCT
>URWB01000095.1 GCA_900551415.1 uncultured Eubacteriales bacterium | reverse complement strand
TCGCTTCGGCCCGTTCCCGACACTCGGCTTTCACCTTGCAGAACCGGCACCATTCGCCGCAGCGGAAGTCGCCCTGACCGTCATAAGCCAGCCTTGCCTTTTCGGAGAGCTCGCCGTCCGCCCATTCGAGCAGCGCGCCCTTTTCCATGCTGTCCGTGCTGACGTTGCCCTTGCGGGGCTGGAAGATCGTCATGCGGATGGCGTCAATGTCGTAGAGACCGTCGAATATCTCCAGTGCGCCCAGCGCATAGAGCCTCATCTGCGGATTGCCTTCGGCGCTGACCTCGACGCCCTGCCCGTGCTTGTAGTCCACAACGTGCATGACGCCGTCTGCGATTACAATGCAGTCCGCCGTTCCGAATCCGTCCCGCACCCAGCGGGAGAAGTCCACGCGCTGTTCAATGCACACCACCGGGTCGCCGCAGGCCTGTTTGGCCGTCTCCACGAGCTCCAGCACATAGGTAGCGTAGGCTTCGGCGCAGTTCTCCATCTCCTCGTTGTACCAGGAGAGGTTCTCGATGACGTCTTCTGCCGGAATGCCAAGCGCCTGCTTCAGACGCATCTCGCACAGCGCGTGGGCGTCCGTACCCTCGGCGGCGTAGTCGCTGCCTTTATCCTCGCAGGTCTCGCACAGCCGCGCCGACGGCGGATGGCATGTCCTTCTTCTGTAGGTCTGGAGTCGATGACTCTCGTATCCGGGTGATCACAATACGGGCATTTCATAAAGCTACCTCGTTTCTTTAGGAATTACGCTATTATGTTACCACATTTTCGCGCGCGCTTCAACTTTTTTCAGACAGCTTTCTGCCGATGACGCCGCTTCCCGCTTCTTCGCCTGGGAGCCTTCCAACGTCCCGCGTTCTCTGCCGTTTCCCCATACTGCTCCGCCGCGGCCTTCCCTACAGCAGGACCGGCTCAGTCTCCACCAGGATCACGTCATCGCCGACCGTCCGCACATTTTCCCAGCGGATCATCCGATCTTCCTCACCCTTGTGAAACCACGAAAAAAGCCCCCGTTCGGCAGGAATGATGATCCCCTCAATCGCGCCTTTTTCCAGATTGACCTCAATGTCCGATACAAAGCCGAGACTTCGCCCGTCGCTGATATTGATGACCTCTTTATTCTTCAGTTTATCTGTACTCAGCATATCTTGTCCTCCCGTTCCTCTCTGCTTTACTATATGCGGCTCGGCGCGGGATATGCCGGCTGATTTTTATATAGCTTTTTTGTCAAAACTGCATTATAATAGAGTCAAACACAAGACATCGAGAAAGGAGATTTTTTATGAATCAGTTTATCGAATACCGCCGCGAATTTCACAAATATCCGGAAAACGGCTGGCGCGAAATCCGCACAAGTGCCAGAGTCGCGGAAATCTTGACCGCGATGGGATATACCTGCCTCATGGGACCGGACGTCGCCAATGTTGACAGTATCATTCCGCTGGTCCGCCCTTCCGAAGCGGAGATCCGAGCGTGCAAGGAACGCGCCGTTGCGCAGGGCGCGAATCCGGAGTTCGTCGAAAAGACACAGGGAGTTTCCGGTGTTATCGCTGAATTTGACAGCGGACGGCCCGGTCCGATTACCGCGTTCCGATTTGACATCGACTGTCTGCCGTATGACGAGCCGCACAGAGCAGGCTACCGTCCGTTTGATGAGGACTATGTCTCCTGCAATGAAGCATCCGTTCATGCCTGCGGACATGACGCGCATACGGCGATGGGCCTTGCCATCGCGTCCGCGCTGACACAAAAAAAAGACGAATTTGTCGGTAAAATCCGTCTCATTTTCCAACCGGCTGAAGAAACCTACAGCGGCGCGATCTCCATCATCGATCATGGACATCTCGATGACGTGGATAATTTCATCGCCCTGCACGTGGCTCTGAGCGCCGAAAATAAGCCGCTTGGCTCTCACGCTATCTGCTGCGGCTGTAAAGACTTTTTGAGCGATCGTCAACTCGACGTCACCTTCACAGGTGCTGCCGCCCACCCTTGCGGCGCTTCGCAAGAAGGCAAAAACGCTCTCCTTGGAGCCTGCTCCGCGGCTTTGAATCTGCACGCGATCGCGCCGCATGAAGAAGGTCTGACCCGAGTCAATGTCGGTAAAATGAGCGCCGGCATCGCTCCGAACACCATCGCGCCGAATGCTTTTCTCTGTCTGGAATACCGCGGGGAAACACCTGCGATCTGCGAATATCTCAACAGACGTGTCTTTGATATTCTCGACGGAAGCGCCAGAGCTTACGAGCTGACCTATACCTACGACGATTACGGTGAAATTCCTTCCGGCAAGAGCGATGACGCCATGATGGAAATCATTGAACGCGCGGCGCACAAGGTTCCGTGGTTCGAGAAAATCTACTTTGAAGGCAACGTCGGCGGCACAGACGACGCGGCTGCCATGATGACCCGCGTCCAGCAGCATGGAGGCAAGGGCACCTATATCGGTATCGGCACGGACACGACCGCGCCTGTCCATAACGCGGAATTCGATTTGGACGAGGACTGCATCCTGGCTGCCAGAGATCTGTGCATGTACGCGCTGGCCGAAATCCACAGCGCGTAACGCGGCAGCCAAGCTTCCTTTTGGCATCTGTATACAAAAGCTTTCACAAGGATAAAAGCGTGCATGACGAACTCAAAGTTCTTTATGCGTACATGGCACTCGTGCATGAGCGCCGCTTCGCAAGCTGCTTTTGTCGTGATTCCCAAAAAATCGATGCACGAGATTTTTTACATCAAAAACCCTCGAGCCAACTGCCTGCGGCAGCGGCCCGAGGGTTCTTTCGTCTCATCCGGTCTAATCCTCTATATCATCGTCATCATGTATGGTCGATGTCAAATTGATTGTTTCAAAACCCTGTCCGATGATCTCCGATGCCGGGGACAGGATGATGAACGCGGAGCGGTCATATTTATGCACGATCGCCTTGAGCCGCGGCACCTCTGTGGGCTTTACCGCGACGAACAGAACCCGCTTCTCCGCGTGAGAATACAGGCCTTCCCCATCCAGCAGGGTTGCGCCGCGTCCCATATCCGTGAGAATCGTGTTTGAGATCTTATCCAGATTCTTGTTCGCGAAAATATAAAAAATACAAGCCTTGTTAAAGCCGCTGTTCATCTTGTCGGTTACAACCGCCATCACCGCGATAGCCAGAATCGCGTAAATACCGGCTTCAATATTCTTATAGGCAAAAATCGCGAGCAGCACGATGGAGCCGTCGATGATCAACTGCAATTGCCCGATGGTGAGAGCCTTGAACTTGGTGATCAAAAGCTTTTCCAAAAGGTCGGTGCCTCCGGTGGAAATCCCCGCTCTTACAGAAAAATACGCGGAAACTCCGTAGAGGATGCCGCCGCAGACAACCGCCACAATTTTATCCTCTGTCAGACAAGGCAGGAAGGACAACAGGTCTACAATCGCGGAATATACGCCTATGGCAATCATCGAAATGATGACATAGCGTTTTCCCTTTATCGTCAGGCCCCACAGAACGATCGGAAGATTCAGGATAAACACCGTCAAGCCGATCGGAACGGAAAAAAAATAGTTCAGTACCGTACCGATGCCGGCTAATCCTCCCGCCGCGATATTATTGCCGACATAAAACAAATTCAGCGCAAGCGCGAATCCGACATTTGCCGCCAGCAAATATCCGACTTGCTTCCACGATATCCCTATTTTTTGAAATAGTTTATCTTCCTTCATCACCGTAAAGTCCTCCTCTGAGAATGTTGTCGCATATACTATACAGCAAAAGAAAGATTTTTGAAAGTACCAAAAAAAATTATTACAGCCTGCCATCGCCCGCCGCCGCGTCCGGAGCGGCTTTGGAGTCCAAAAAAATCCCGGCGATGATAATGACAAAGCCGATGATGACCATGGTACTTGGGTATTCCTTGAGAAAAAGCGCTGTCCAGACCGGCCCTAAAATCATTTCCCACATTGCGATGACGGAAGCCTTCTGCGGTGAAATCAGGTTGACTCCCAGATTGTACATCGCGTAGCCCAGCGCGACCTGCACGATACCGAGAATCAGCATCAGCATCCATTCCGATCCGTTCAGCGTCAGAATATCCGCGAACTGCGGCGGAAAAAACGCGAAAATGCAGATTCCTGTAAACAGATTTGCCAAGGAAACCAGACCAAGCGCGTTTCCGGCCTCTCCGGAGGAAACCTTTTTGGCCGCAACGGTCATCACCGCGAAAAAGATGCTTTCGGTCAGGGCGATGAGATTGCCCTTCATGTTGCTGCCCGCGATACCGGACAGCATAAAAATGATGACGCCCGTTGTCGTAAGAACGACCGGCAAGATACGGGACTTATTTACGCTTTTATTCAGAATCGACGCGGCGAGAAACAGCCAGACCACACTGCCGTACTGCATGCCGATCGCGATGACCGCCGAGGTCTGCCGCAGCGCGAGTACGATTGACAGGCACAAGGACGCGTAGGCGATCAGGTAGACGAGCATACCTTTGGAAAATCGAAGTTTCGAGCGAAAGAGGAACGGCAGAAGCGCGACACCCGCGATCAAGGAACGAAGTCCGCAGACCAACATGGCATCCAGAGAAATAAATTTTATGAGCGGTGCGTTCAAGCTCCAAAAGAGCGCGCCCAAAAATACGAATAATTCGCCCTTTCGTTGGATATTTGTTTTCATCATTTTAGTTTGCTCCCAAAAAATAATCTAATCGCGATTGCAAAATAATCACGATTAGATTATAATAAAGGCATGGGACGATGTCAACCCTTTTTCTGAAGGAGGAACGATACGATGGAAGTTATGAATATTAAGAGAAAACGTGTGATGATTCTGTTCATCGAGGCCGCCGAAAAAATGCTGCGTGAAAGTGGTCTCGCGAGCGTTTCTATTCGAAAGGTAGCCTCTGAAGTCGGCTATAACAGCGCCACGCTTTACAACTATTTTGAGGATTTGGAGCATCTCATCCTGTTTGCCTCTGTGCGTTATCTGCGAGAGTACGTTGCTTCACTCCAAAAAGCCTTGACGAATGATATGTCAGCCTACGACAAATATCGCGCGATTTACCGCTGTTTTAACGCCTATGCCTTCAAAGAGCCTGAGATTTTTCATAACATGTTCTTCGGCAAGCATAGTGACCTGCTCGGTGACGTGCTGCGGACTTACTATCAGGAGCTTTTCCCGCAGGAACTGCAAGGACTCAGTCCCAAGATGAAGCAGATGCTGCAGCTTGGGACGATGTACGAACGAGATGCCATTATGATGCGGGAACTGATCGCGGAAGGCTATTTGACAGACGCGAATGCCGCAAACGCGATTGAAACCATCATCGCGCTGCATCAATACTATCTGCATGAAGCTATGATCGCGGAATCACGCAGCGACTCCAAACAAAGCTACCTCGCGGAGCTGGCTCCCCACTTTACGGAAAAGTTTCGAGAAAAGTTTCTCTACATCATGGAGGGCAGCCGCGGCCGCTAACTACTGCTCCACTGCGACAATTTTGTAATACGCTCTGGAGGTGATCAGGTATACCACAATGTAGAAAGCGGCGAACAGCAGGAAGGACGCCAGCGTGGTGTAGATCAGCAGTGCTGTGTTGCTGATGCCGAATACCTTGATCATCAATTTGATGATGTGGAACGCAAAAGCAATATGAAGCCCGGCACCAAGCAGTGGGATGAAAAAGACCTTGAGCACCTGATCCCGAATCGATTTTCGGATCTCGCGGTCGCTCATCCCCACGTCACGCAGGACGTGGAAGCGCTCCTTATCGTCGTAGCCCTCGGTGATCTGCTTATAGTACATGATCATGACCGTTGCGCCCAGAAACGCAAGGCTCAAAAGAATCCCCAGGAAAAACAGTCCGCCGTACAGATTCGTGAAAGTTTCCATCGCGCTGCCTTTGGTGCGGAAGTTCATATCCATCGAAGCGTAGACCGGCTGATTCCCCTTGTGGGAGCCGATCGCGGTGTCCGGTTTATCCTGCATCTTTAAAGCTTCTCTTTGCAGCTCCTCTTCCGCTGCCGAAATCCGCGTTTCGGACGCCGCACTGCCGTTTGCCTCTGTCAGATTCAACGCCCGACAGTTGACAAGACGAAAGCTTTCCGCTGCGGCGCTTTGCCTCAAAGCCTGCACCACACGATCGAATTCACTCCGGTCTGAAACAACCAGATAAATGGCGTTTGCCATATCTACTGCGTCGGTACCACGCAGAATCATTTTTTTCGCTTCTCCAATGACAGCGTAACGTTTGTCGGCAATCGTCAGCATGGTTTCTCGCAAGCTTCCCTCATTTTTCTTGTAGAGCAGCTGACTGCGTTCCAAGCTTACATGGGTTCCAAAATTCTCGTTGTATTCCTCCGCGGTCATGACCTTGCAGGTATAACCGTCCGCTGTATATTCCGCAAGCGGCGTCAATACGCCGTCCTCTATTTGCCCGTAAAAGGCACAAAGCGTATAGCGGATCTCGTTCTTTGCCTTCAGTCCCTGTTTTTGAAGCGACGCAGCAAGCAGACGATCCAGATCTGCGCCTGCTGCCGCAAAGGTCGCGTCATTGGTTTTCCTCATGCCGATTGTCGCCTCCAGATCGCGCGGATAGGCTGCGTTGATCGCGTTGCCGGCGCCAAAGTACAGACAGGCCGTCGAGGAGATCATCACCAGCACCATGGTCGAAAGGATGCAGATGCTCGCAAGCCCCGCCCCATGCTTTTTCATCCGGAAGATCATCGACGAGGTCGCAATGAAATGACCGGTCTGATAGTAATAGTTCTTATTTTTGCGCAGCAGCTTGAGCAGCGCCACACTGCCCGCGATGAAAGTACAGTAGGTACCGATGATGACAGCGATGACAGCGATGAAGAATACCAGAATCGCGTCTGTCGGGTTTTGTACGGTCATCGCCAATACGTACCCTGCCCCCAAAGACAAGATGCCGATGAAAGCCAGCACGAAATTTGCCCGCGGCTCTCTTTCCCCCTGCGCCTTGCTGTAAAGCAGATCGATGGTACTTTGCCTGCTGATCTCGATCACGCTCTTGACGTAGATGAGCGCGAAAATTGCCGCAAACAGAATCACGCTGTATACGAGCGCCGACGGCTGCAGTGTGAACACATAATCGATACTCCTTCCCATCATCCGCAGCAGCAGCACCTGTGCCGCCTTGCTGAACACCATGCCGCCGATCGCGCCGGCACCGATGCTGAGCAGAGCCGTAAAGAGAGTTTCCCAGAGCAGCACGCTCGCGATGTGGGTTTTGCCCATGCCCAGCACATGATACAGTCCCAGCTCGGTCTTGCGGCGCTTCATCAGGAAGCTGTTCGTATAGAACAGGAAGATTACCGAGAACAGGCCGATCACAATTGAACCCAATCTCAGGATAAGCTGCATCCAGTTTCCTTCCTCAAAGGTCGCAACCTGCGGATCCATGGACAGATTGATCGTAAGGAAAAACATCATCACCATGCCAATGGCGCTGACCATGTACGGCAGATAAGTCTTGCGGTTCTTGCAGATATTGGTCCATGCCAGCTTGCTGTAAATTCTGCTTCTCATCCGCGCTCACCACCCGTCGTCAATACAGTCAGTGTATCGGAAATCTTCTGAAACATTTCGTCGCTCGTGTGCGCACCGCGATACAGCTGGTGAAAGACTTCTCCGTCCTTGATAAACAATACGCGGCTCGCGCGGCTCGCCGCCTTGACCGAGTGCGTTACCATCAGGATGGTCTGCCTGCTTTCGTGGATGCGCTCAAAAAGATCGAGCAGTTCGTCAGCGGCCTTGGAGTCGAGCGCACCGGTCGGTTCGTCTGCCAAAATCAGCTCCGGCTCGGTAATCAGGGCTCTGGCAACAGCTGCCCGCTGCTTTTGTCCTCCCGAGACCTCATACGGATATTTGTGCAGCAGCTCCTCGATCCCGAGTCCTTTGGCGAGCGGCAGCAGCTTTTGCCGCATTTCCGGATATTTTTTTCCTGCCAGCACCAGCGGGAGGAAAATATTATCCTGCAGATTAAAATTGTCCAGCAGATTAAAATCCTGAAACACGAAGCCCAGATTTTCGCGCCGAAAGCCTGCCAGCTCCGAGTCTTTGAGCTCTGTGAGACTTTTTCCCCTTAATTTCACCTCGCCGCCGGTCGGCTTATCCAGAGCCGCCAGGATGTTCAAAAGCGTTGTCTTGCCGGAGCCGGATTCCCCCATGATCGCCGCGAACTCTCCGTCTTCGACGGTAAATGAAACATTGGCCAACGCCTGCACCTTCGCGCCGCCGAAACGGGTCGTGTAGATTTTTTTTAAATTATTTACTTCCAAAATAGCCATTGGTCTCCCTTTCTTTCGATTGTCTGTGTATGCTTGCCCATGTATACGGATATATCCTTCCCTTTTGCATTTTTATCTTAGCAAAAAAGGAAATGCTTCGCCATTTTTTTGGCTTACATTTCCTATTCGTATCTTACATTTTTGCAAGCTTCGCTCACGAAACGCAGGCTGACGGTCGTGCCGATGCCGACTGTGGATGTTGCTGAGATTTCGCAGCCGAGATTCTCGGCGATGCGTCTGCACAGATACAATCCGATGCCGGTGGATTTCTTATCACTGCGCCCATTGTAGCCGGTAAAGCCTTTTTCGAAGATTCGCGGCAGATCCTCCGGCGCAATGCCGATGCCGGTATCGGTGATCAGCAGGGTGTCCGGCTGCCGCAGCGCGATGTGAATCTCGCCGCCGCGCGTGTATTTGATCGCGTTGGACAAGAGCTGTTCAATGACAAAGCTGAGCCATTTTTCGTCGGTCAACACCGCAAGGCGCGTTTCCTCCAGAAGCAGCTTGTTTTTACTGCGGATAAACTGTCCTGCGTATTTTCGCACCGCCTGCCGCAGGATTTCATCCAGATTACAGCGCCGCAGCACATAATCTGTCCCCTGCTCGTCGAGCTTCAGATAGCAGAGCACCATCTCCACATACTGCTCGATCTTGAACAGCTCATCCTCAAGCTCGCGGCGCAGTCCGTCCGCCTCCGCCGGCGGGAGTGCTCCGGCCTCTTCTCCGGTTCCTGTCCGCTTCGCCGCGCTGCCGGCAAACTCCGTCTGCAAAATCAGGCGCATCGCCGAAATCGGAGTTTTAATCTGGTGTACCCAGGTCGTGTAATAATCCTCCATATCCTCCATCCGATGCCGCATCTGATAGGCTAATTGCTGCTTATCCTCAAAAAGCGCGGTAATCATCCTCTGGTAGTCCTCTTCCATCAAATCCTGCGCGAGCGGCAGGTGATCGATGGTATCCACGGCCTCATGCACCAAATGCCGCAGGCACGCATGCTTGTCCTTGTACTTGAAAAAATCGCCCACAGACAAAACAAGACCCACCGCGCTGCAGACAGGGTATCCAAAATTACTTGTGGGATGATTTATTCGTTGGATGGA
>URWB01000094.1 GCA_900551415.1 uncultured Eubacteriales bacterium | reverse complement strand
AACGAAACCAAGGACCGCGCCAACACCGGCTACGATACCGTCAAGCAGCAATCCGGACAGCCATTCCGCAGTGCCCGCGGCCTCGAGCGCGTTGCCGATCAGAACCGGAATGCCGGGTACCCAGGTGCCGTAGGTGGAAGTATCCGGCGCGCCGTAGGCTTCCTTGTAATCCGTATTCAGATATTGCGCGGCTGCCGCCTCGTAGTCAGCCTTTGTCACACCATCAACGGTTTCGGTGGCCAACGTTTCTTCATCTTCTACTTCATAGGAAACGCTGGCGTCTGCCGGAACCAAAGAATCCAATTCTTCCAGCGCGGCTTTCGCTCCGGCTTCAGAGTAGTTCTCGCTTTCGATGTCCAGCGCGTCTGTAATCGCTTCACTGCCGTATGCATCCGCAAAAGCGCCGATGATCAGATCAGAGTCACCGTACTTCTCCGCTGCTTTTTCATACTGCGCAGTACCCCTCCCGAAGAGGTGATAGCCGTCTCCGAACAGTCCGTCGTTTGCCCAGTCTGTTGCCGCCGCACCGACGGTTACCATGGAAATGTAGTAAACCAGGAACATGATCAGCGCGAAAATCGGCAGACCCAGCCAGCGGTTTGTAACCACTTTATCGATCTTGTCGGATGTCGAGAGCTGCCCTCTGTTCTGTTTCTTATAACAGGCCTTGATGATGGAGGCAATGTAGATGTAACGCTCGTTGGTGATGATAGATTCCGCGTCATCGTCCATTTCCTTTTCGGCTGCTTTGATGTCCTCTTCGATATGCGCCAAAACCTGCGGATCGATCGCCAGCTTATCAAGCACCTTATCGTCTCTCTCAAAGATCTTGATCGCGTACCATCTCTGCTGTTCCTCCGGCATGTTATGTACTGCAGCCTCTTCGATGTGCGCCAACGCGTGTTCAACAACGCCCGCGAAGGTATGCATCGGAACCGTCTTGCCGTTCTTTGCCGCGTCAATCGCTGCTTCCGCCGCTTCCATCACGCCTGTGTTCTTCAGCGCGGAGATTTCAACAATCTTGCATCCAAGCTGTCTGGAAAGCTCTTCGGTATTGATCTTGTCTCCGTTTTTCTTTACGATATCCATCATATTGATGGCAACAACCACCGGAATACCGAGTTCCGTCAACTGAGTCGTCAGATACAGATTTCGCTCCAGATTCGTACCGTCGATGATGTTGAGGATCGCGTCCGGTCTCTCACCGATCAGGTAGTTTCGCGCCACCACTTCCTCCAGCGTGTAGGGAGAAAGCGAATAAATTCCCGGGAGGTCCGTGATGATGACATCCTCGTGCTTCTTTAATTTACCTTCTTTTTTTTCTACGGTTACGCCGGGCCAGTTGCCGACAAACTGGTTGGAACCGGTGAGCGCGTTGAACAATGTGGTCTTACCACTGTTCGGGTTGCCCGCGAGGGCAATTCTGATACTCATTTCTAAATTCCTCTCTTTCTGTCGGTCAGCAGCTGCTCGTCATTTAATTAGTGCATGCTAACCGAAAAACTGAAAATCAGGGGAATCGCTTCCCCTCCGTTTTGTTCCTATTCAACTTCGACTTCGATCATACCGGCGTCTTCTTTTCTAAGCGACAGTTCGTAGCCGCGCACCGTGACTTCGACCGGATCGCCGAGCGGCGCGACTTTACGGACGTACACTTCGACGCCTTTGGTCAGCCCCATGTCCATGATACGGCGTTTGACCGCGCCTTCACCATGAAGTTTCACAACCTTGACGGTTTCACCGATCTTCGCATCTCTGAGCGTTTTCATTGTCTATTTCCTCCTTGTATGAAATTACTTTTTGTACCGGATGGCTTCTTGCGGTCATTTTTAAACCATGATCTTCCTTGCCATCTCTTCATTAATGGCAACCCTTGCCTCTTTGACATTGACGATCAAATTGCCGGCTACCGTCGCGATGACTGTTACGGTGCCACCGACCACAAATCCCAGATTTTCAAGATGCTTCTTGACTTCGGGACTTCCACCGATCTTTTTGATGATGTTCTCACTGCCTGCATCCGCAAGATTTAACGGCATCATTGTAGTTCCCTCGATTCTCATTTTGGATTAGCATTAGCTAACCATAACGCCAAATTTTGGTTAGCTCTCGCTAACCACATATTATAATACACACCCCTTTGTTATTTGTCAATAGGTTTTTTGAGAAATTTTCAGTTTTTTTGAGAAAGTTACTGTCATCTCGCAATTACAGCAGCTCAAGCAGCTCAGCCCGGCTCATACGCATCAGACCGCCGGCATGTCCGCTGAGGATTTCATCTGCAAGCGCGCTTTTTTCTTCCTGCATTTTGAGAATTTTTTCCTCGATGGTGTCCTTCACGATGAGCTTGTATACGGAGACCGCCTTTGTCTGACCGATGCGGTGCGCGCGATCTGTTGCCTGATTCTGCGCGGCAAGATTCCACCATGGGTCAAAATGGATCACAATATCCGCGCCCGTCAGGTTCAGCCCTGTTCCGCCCGCTTTCAGTGAAATCAGGAAGATCGGCGTTTCATCCTGGTTGAAGCGATTTACAAATGTTACCCTATCCTCTTTTTTGGTTTCACCGGTAATTTTAAAATATGCGATTCCTTCGTTTTGTAAGTCTTTTTCTAAAAGTTCGAGTAAAGAGCGGAACTGCGAAAATACAAGGATTTTATGGCCTCCGTCCATCGCGCTCTTCAAAAGCTCCATGCAGGTTTCCCGCTTCGCGGATTCACCGTCGTAATTTTCGAAGCAGAGAGAAGGGTCACAGCAGATCTGGCGAATTTTTGTAATCTCCGCCAAAACAGCCATTTTGTTCTTTTGGAACATCTCGTCACTCTGCTTCTCGATCATTTGTTTCATATGTAGAACCTGTCCGTCGTAGAGGTTCTGCTGTTTCTTGTCGAAATGGACATAACAGATCTCCTCATTCTTGTCCGGTAAGTCGCTGAGAACCTCCTGCTTTAATCGTCTTAATATAAATGGCTCCACGAGGCGTTTCAATTTGTTCATCGCGGTTTCATCCTTGTGCCTGACGATCGGCATCTCCAATTCCTTTCGAAATTTCTCATATCCGTACAGAAATCCCGGCATCAAAAAATCAAAGATACTCCAAAGCTCGCTCAAGCGGTTCTCGATTGGCGTTCCGGTCAACGCGAAACGAACACGACTGTTTACAGCCTTGACTGATTTCGCCGCGGCTGTCGTGTGCGTCTTGATATATTGTGCCTCATCGATGATTTGATACGAAAAAATCTTGTCAGCATAGAAAAGAATGTCTCTCTTCAGCAGGTCGTAAGAAGTGATGAGGATATCCGCGCCTGCCGCATTTTTGATCTGTTCCTCCCGTTCCTCTTTGTTTCCCGCGATCAACGCAATCGAAAGCTCCGGTGCGAATTTCGCGAATTCCTCCTTCCAGTTGTATACCAGCGACGCAGGGGTTACTACCAGTGCTTCTTCCAGCCTGCCTTCCTGCTTCGCTGCCAGCAATACGGAAATCACCTGGAGCGTTTTGCCGAGACCCATATCGTCTGCCAGAATCCCGCCAAACCGGTAGGATTCCACCGTTCTGAGCCATTTATATCCGAATTCCTGATAGCCGCGCATGACATGCTGCAGCGACTCCGGAACCTCATACTCCGAGTCCGCTACCGTCTTAAACTCCTTGACCAAATGCTTGAACGCATGATCCCGTTTCGCGTAAAACAGTTCATTTTTCTCTAAAACCTTGTCGAGATACAGTGCGCGATAGGCAGGTACTTTCATATCGCCTTTCACAAAATCACCTGGCTTCGCCTTAGATAAGCTCATGAAGGAAGCGAGCTCCTCCATGGTGTCTGCTTCCATCTGAATAAAATCGCCGTTTCTCAGTCGATGATAACGCTTGGCGCTTCGATAGCTGTTTAAGAGGTCGATCAATTCTTCGTCCGTCAGATCCGTCGAGGAAAGCTTCAGCTTCAGCAAGTCGCTTTCCATCCGCACGCCGACCGTAATCTGCGGCTTTCTTCGGATCGTCACGCGCTGAAATCTGTCAGTCGCGTGCACCTCTCCCAGTTTAAGCAAAAAATCCACGCCGCTTTCCAACACGCGGTACTGCTGTTCTTCCTCGTCACAGCAAAGGGCGCCCTCATCATTTTGATAGGGGAAAAACCCCCTCGCATGTGCGAGCATCTCGTTCTCCGCGCGAAGGTCGCGATACTCTGCAAGTACCTCGTCTTTCGCTTGCGCGCCATCGGTCATTTTCCCTTTTGTCAGCTCAAAGACCTGATCCTTATACTGCACCTTCACAGTACAGGTAAAAACATTCTCGTTTGCGTCAAGAAAAAAGCTGAATTCCGGTTCCGGATACAGATATTGCGCTATAGTCCGCGCGTCCTGAATCTGCACCTTTGCAATTTGCTCGAGGGCCGGCAATACCTTGTAATAGAATTCCGACAGATTTCTCCTTCCGATCTTAAAGCTGACACTGCCGTAATCATTGGTTCTCATGAGCGCTTCCAGGATCCGCGCGTCTTTGCTAACCACGCGGTTCAGGCTTGTGTCTTCAAAAAAATATTGATATTCCGCGCCCTCGACGAGTATCGGGATTTCACCGCTCAGCCGGATGCCGTCAAAATTCCCGTCGGAATCTTGGATATTCTCAATCAGAAGCGCGATGTTTGGACTTTTGTCGGCACATCCAGCCTCACCTGTTCTCTTGCTTCTTCCGGTTTTTTGTACAAAAGGAAAATGCCTGTCTTCCATCAAGACAAAAAATTCATCCAACGCTCTGCCGTACAGCGGGATCGTACTTTTGATTTCTTCGTAAGCTTGCCCGATTTTTTTGTACAGCTCCATGCCGCGCAGCCCTGCCGCTTTCACCTCGTTTTTTAGGAAGTGATACAGGCCAAGCGATTCCGCGTCAAAAGACGCCGCCGCAAACGAGAGCCGGTTCTTCGTGCCAAGCTGCATCTCGCCGTTTGCCTCGACAATCTTGACGAACTCGGATAAGTCCTTTATGATATACAGCTTGTCAGCCCCCACTTTGAAAGTGAGATTTAATTGCCCGTCTTCCTCGACATCAAGCCGCGGTTCCAGATGAATCGGCTTGGCCGCTGCTTGTTCCGGCATATATATTTTACGGTTGATCGCGTTGTCCTCGCGGCATTCCCGGATCAGCCTGAGCGCCTCTAAATCTGTCACGTCACCCAGTCGTTTTTTTATGACATAGTCTTGTGCCAGGAGCAGCAAGGCCGTCAAATGCGCGCATACCCTGCCGCCGGTACTCATATTATAATGCGCAAATCTTCTCTGCCCCTCCGGACAGTTCGGCGCAGAGCAATCAGTATAGAGTAACTTTTCCCTGCGAAAAGAGACTCTGATACTATGCTCTTTTCCCTTTGTGTCGAGATACACACCGACAACGGTACACTCGCGCTCAATTTGTCTGTAAAGATATTGCGGGAATCCTTCGTACACTGTTTGTATGCGAACGCGCTTATCCCGGATCAATGCTTTTGCCGTTTCGAAGTCGGCCTGATAGAATGTGCATGCTTCGGTTATCTTGCCAAATCTGTAATATTGGTATGGAGTTGCTGTGCTTGCGGCGTCCTTTGACTGCGCGAAAGGAAATACTTTTGTCGGTTTCTGCATTGCCGTCCCTTTGGCTTTTGCCAGCGCAATGCTTTGCGCGGTCCCGATTGCAAGGTCACCATTCTTTTCCATCCAAAAAAGCGCCGCCGCCATATGCTTGCAGCGCGCGCCGCTTTTGGCATACGGGCAATCGCATTGCATACTCTTGATCGAGTCCTTGCCCTTCGCTATCTTAACGATGTAGAGATCCGTCCCCTGCACGTAGAACGTCTTCGTATTCGAATTCTCCGCAGTTTTTTTGGGCGTGACATCTCCGTTTCGGTAATAAGCCTCGCCGCGCTTTAATATGATGTTTGAAAATAAGTGCTTCCAGGTCATGTCCATTTGTTCTTTCCTTTTATTTTATCATCTGACAATCTGCGCGCCAAACGGCATCAGCGACAGCTGCGCCAGCTTGAAAAACTGCTTCCCGAACGGAATCCCGATGATCGTGATGCACCAAAGGCAGCCGATGATCAGGTTCGCGACCGCCATTTCCAAACCGAAAAAAACGATCCAGATCACATTCACCAAAAGAGAAAACATGCCGCTGCCGTATACGATCTCCTTGCCGAACGGCCACATCGACAGTGACGCAAACTTAAAGCACTGCAAGCCGATTGGAATCCCGATGATCGTGATGCACCAGATCAGCCCGGCCAGCAGCCAGAGAATACCGCTGAATAACCCACCAAAAATAAACCAAAGAATGTTGCCTAATGTGTTCATAATGACTCCTACATGAATATCCTCGTTTCAATCAATACCGTTCCGTCCAATTCTGTCAAGCCCAGCACTCCGCAAAGCGTCTGCTGCAATTTTTGCAAAATTCTCAATCGAAAACCTTGCATCTTTCGCTTGCTTGTGTTAACATTAGGTCAAGAGGAAACCGTTGAAAACGGCTAACCAATTGGGATTAAAATAATCGCCTCAGATTGCAAGTCGGGCGATTATTTTTTTATGTAAATGGTAATCCGCACTTTACCGAAGGTAATTGTGATTCGCACCATATTACCACCTTCCTTCCATCCAAAATCCCTTTTGCATTTCGGAAGGTTAACCGCTTTCGCTTGTCCTCTTGACCTCTCTATTTTATCACAATCCCGCACAAAGAACAAGCGTTCTTTTCATGTTTTCTCATACTCTTCGCAGCGCCGCTTCCAGCCGTTCTTTCTCGCTGCTTCCGGTCGTGGCAAACCGCTCCAGAGGGATGTTATATTTTTTAGGATTTCGTTTTTCTTCGCATCTCGCTCCAACTGCCTTTCATTTGCCGCATGGAAGGCATAGCCGTCCACTTCTACCGCAAGGACCGGTTGGTAATCCAGCTTTGAAAAGATCAAAAAGTCGATATGCGTGTTCCGGTTCCACGCGAACCTGCGTTCCTCTTCTGTCAATTTGCTGTCGTCCGAGATCAAATGTCTCAGCGGGACATGGGAGGCAGCCGCATATTTTGCAAATTCCTCCTTAGTAAGAACCTCTTGTATGACGGCATGCATCAAGTTTTCGCTGTCGTAATCGGAGCTGCGTCCGTACCTTTTCAGCACGTTTTCCCGCGCCTGTTCGTAGCCTTGATACAAATAATCGAACACCGACCGGACCTCGCTGTCCACGATCTCGTAATTGTGATACTGAATATAGCCAATCAAATCATGGATCGGCGACGTCTTGTCGTTGTCATTGCCGTCCGTTACCACAATAAACTGCCGGATTGCCCGCGAAACTGCTACATTCAAGCGATTCGGATCCGAAGCAAAGTCACCGATCTCGTTATCTACTGTGCTGAAGATCATCGCTGTCCTCTCCTGTCCCTGGAACTTATCCACAGTATCGGACTTGATGTTTTCCTGCTTTTGATCAAAGCGCTGCTTGAGAGCCTCCGCCTGCCTGCGATACGGCGTCACGATACCGAGATTTTCTCCTGCCGCCAGATGCAGCGACGGCAAAACCTCTTTTTCGCTCACATCCATCTGCCGTTCATTTACATGACCGCGCGCATGGTTCCCCGCTACAGTCCTGTACACCGCAAGAGGCCGCTCTCCTTCGCTTTTTGTCATGACGATCAGCTCATTGTTGTAGAAGCGCTTGTTGCAGAACCCGATGATTTCCGAGTGACAGCGGTAGTGTTCTCGCAGCAAAACGCGCGGCGCATCCGAAAAAACTTCCACTGCGGAGGATAGCAGGCTATGCGTCGTATAGCGATATGCCTCCGGGAGTGCGTACTGCGAAAAGATCTGTTCCACTTTCGCTTTGGTTTCCCGATCTACCACGTTCGGCAGCTGCTTCCGGTCGCCGACGATGACGGCCTTTTTCGCACAGGAAAGCGCAAGTGCCCCGGTCGCGAGGTCCACCTGCGAGGCCTCATCGATGATCACATAATCGTACAGATAATCCGGCGACAAACTTGAGGTTAAAGAATATGTGGTGCTCAGAATCACCGGATAGTCATCCGTAAATTCGCTCGTCTTGCATTTTAGGTCGCTTGCTGTGTATACGCGCGCATGCTTTGCTTTATGATATTTTTTTGCAAGGCTTGCCTTAAAAATGCGAAGGGAATCTTCCGTATACTGCTTCATCTTCTCGTCAAAGTTATACAAGGCAAGCTTTTTGTTCAGACCGTCAATCTCACCTTGTATTTCAGCAATGCGCTTTCTGTAATACAGATTTTCAAAAGATTCGCAAACAGTGTCCGGATGCCATGTGAGAAATTCAAATTTACGAATTCGATAACGGAATCTCCACAGTAATTTCTTGAAAAAGCCGATGGGGATATCATTTTCCATGCAGTATTCGTATTCCGTCAGCAGCTGCAAGACAGCTCGCGCGCCTGCCGCTTGCGAAAAGGCTTCGTGAACCCTATCGTCTGTTTCCTGTGCCTCGCCCCTGCTCGTATAATGCTTGTACTCTCTTTCCAGTTCATCAAGCTCTGTTGTTAACACGGACACCTTGTTTTTAGATTCCAGCATTTGGTTCAGTTTATCTTCTGCATCCGACAAGCTCTTCTTTCGCCGAGAATACTCCTCTCTGTCCATACGCCAGGATTCCATATCCGGAATTTCTATTTTTTGATTGTGAATAAATTTTTCTTTGTTTTCACTTTTGCCAAGCGGCGCTGCGATGCAGGAAACTCCGTATTTTTCAAGTTTTTCGTAGACATTTTCTGTGGCAGTATTATTGTTTGAAACCACCGCAACCGTTTCGTTCTGCATCACCGCATTCGCAATAATATTTAAAATCGTCTGCGTCTTTCCGGTTCCCGGCGGTCCTTCAATCAGGCTGACTTTGCTCCGGATCGCATGCTCCACTGCTTCTTTTTGGCTCAAATTAAAGCCAAATGGATAGACAAGCGTGTGATCGATATTTGCTTTTACCTGAACCGGCATGCGTTCCAGATAATCGTGCAAAACACTGACGCGTGGAATGGCCTGAATCTTATCATAACTGCCTTTCAGCACATTGCGTCCTTCCACAACCAAACCGATTTTTTCAGCCAGTTCAGAAAGGTATTGGAAGCCGTTTCTGCTGCGGCAAGCCGCTTGCTCGGTCACGCGCACCTGATCGTGATACACAGTCCGATAACTCCCATCGGCAAAAATGACGCGCGTATGCTTGCCGAATTCCTGCACGCCGTAAGCGTCCAGTCGCAGATTGCCGTCCAGGAGCAATGCTTTTCCATCAAGAAGCTTCGTTTCCACTCCTTTAAAAGCAGCAAAATTGGATGCGCTGTACCGAAATGAACCTCCGCTTCGAAACGTTACCCGTACAAACGGCCTGCCTTTTTCATATGTAAACTTTGCGACTTCCGCCGTCCGATCCTCCCCTTTGAGAAGAATCAGATGCGATGGGTATCTTTTCATAAAAGTACTCCCCTGCTATGCTGTCCGATGATCTGCGCGCCGGATGGCATCCGTAGTTGTTGCATTTTTTGCAATAACCAGTTTGCTCATCGTGGTTGTTTCCCTTTTGGAAACAACCA
>URWB01000093.1 GCA_900551415.1 uncultured Eubacteriales bacterium | reverse complement strand
TGAATGAAATGGCCAAACTCCTTGAAATTCAGTTTACCAAAACTGACAGATAGGAAAAAACCGCTCAGCAAAATTCTGAGCGGGAAAGTATAATGATAAAATTGTCAGTGTTCCGTAATCTCCCAATGACCTCTGAATCCTCGACCAACAAAATGAACATTAGACATTTCCTTTATGTGTCGTTTAATTGTTTTAGAGCTGGTTCCAAGCGCCATTGCCATCTTTTCCGTACTTATTTTGTTATCTTTTCGGATCAAGGATAAAATGTGCATGTCTAAAAGGTCTTGAGGGACATCTTGAGGGACATCTTGAGGGACATCTTGAAAAATCACATAATTCAAATTTGGCAGAATGACTGTGAATTGATATCTATCGGATCGAAATAAGGGCATTTTATCTGTTGTATAATTGATTTGGGTCTGATAGCCACTTATGATTTTGCCAAATCCGCTACCTTTCCGTTCCATGAAACCAAGCCTGTTAAAAACATCAGCAAGAACAGGGTTTCTCCGCGTGGAAGGAACCGTAAAAGGGTCTCTTTCTTGAATTATCGAACCATCGGGCATACCGCCGGGAGAATAAATCTCCATCCGATCATCGAAAATGTCAATGTGGACTTCACTACCATTGATCAAGTAATCACGGTGTTATGCGAAGTTAATAGTTATGCAAAGAAAGTTCTTGTTTTATCGTAAACAAGGGCTTTTTTCTTTCTTTAACTTAGCATAAAATCATGATACCTTCAAGAGGCAACCACTTATGAGCGGTTGTAATAAACTCAAGGAGGTTTTCGTGATGAAAACAAAAGATTTACCAGAGATAGCTGCTGCTTTATACGAAAAGTTAAAAGCAGACGGTTGCAGCGCCACCGTTCTTGACAACACCCGTTGGATACTGGGGCATTTTGGGAATTACTGTCTCAGGAATGGAATCCCTGAGATCACACCCTCCGTGGCAGCTGTTTTTGTACAGGATTGTTTTGGCTTTGACTATTACAATCTTACGGCACGGATGCAGTCGGTACTGCGCCGTCCACTTATGATCCTGATCGAATTCGAGGAGTCCGGGAACTACCTTAAAACACATCAGAAAGATTCTACAACGGAGATTCCTCTCATTTACAAGGATCTTTTTCTGGAATATCGAGATGTGATCAATGCCACTTCCTTAAGCCAGAATTCTAAGGAACGGAAGCTGTGGATATTTGTGAAATATTTCGGATATCTTGAACAAAAGGGGATTTTGAAAACAACGGATATCCCCTTTCAGGCCGCCCACGAATATATCAACAGCCTTACTTCTTTTGCACCTGCAACGCTCCGGTGTATCAAAACAGTGCTCCGCGAAATCTATGACTGGATGTTTTCACGCAACTATACGCCTTACTCCGGCAGACAGATCTTTCCAATGATTCGGAAAGATCCCCGGAATAAACTTTTATCTTATTATTCAAAAGAGGAAATCGGACAGATGCTTTCCTGCCTTGATACGGAAACGCCCTCCGGCAAATGTGCTTACAGCATGATCTGTCTCTTGGCTTACCTGGGGATGAGGGCCGGGGACGTGATCAGGCTGAAATTTTCTGACATTAACTGGGAAACAGGAGTAATCCATTATCAACAGCAGAAAACATGTAATCCTTTGTGCCTCCCCCTGACCGATGAAGTGAAATACCCGTTGCTTGATTATATCAAAAACGGACGCCATGAGAGCTCCGATCCGGAATACATTTTTGTTACCATGTATGCGCCATATACAAAATTTAACAGCACAACTTCTCTATACCGTCTCGTTGAAAAATGCATGAAAACCGCAGGAATTAACTATGAAGGAAGGCATCATGGACCCCATGCCCTCCGACACAGTCTGGCAACAAACATGATGTCGGAAAATGTGCCGATCAGCGCAATTGCGAACATACTGGGACATTCCAGTACAAGGACAACCGAAATTTATCTTACAGTGGATGAAACCCACTTAAAAGAAATTTCACTGGAGGTGCCCCATGTCTAAACCAATGAAAAAAGCAAATGAGCTGCCACAGTTTACAGGACCATTTCAGGAGCTGATTCCAAAATATATCTCTTATAAAAGAGCACAGGGCTATAAGATTGGGAATCCGATTGTTTACAGACTGAGGGAGATGGATCTGTTCTTTAAAGACAGAGGCATTATGGATATACAGATAACCCGTGAAATGTACGAGAAATGGACTTCCCATAAACCATCTGAAAAAGAGCAGAACATTCAGAAACGGCGTTCCGTCATACGTGGTTTTTTTGCCCAGTACCTTGTATCCTGTGGTTATCCTGATGTTTATACTGGACGGGATGACAACCGCATCTTTAAAAAGGATTTTATCCCATATGTTTTCACAGATGAGGAAATCTGCCGGATATTCCGTGTGCTGCAAGGGGACTGCGAAAAATCGCCTGGGTATGAGAATGATGCTTTTCGGCTGGCGATGCTGTTGTATTATTGCTGCGGTTTCAGAAAATCCGAGGTGCTTGATCTCCTGATACAGGATGTCGATTTTCAGACTGGCAAAATCTGTATTCTGAATGGTAAAAATGACGTGAGCCGTATCGTTGTCGCATCCGATACGCTCCTGTTGGAACTGAGAGGTTACAGAGATAAATATCTGTCATCTGAAAAACAGGAGGACTACTTCCTGCACGGGATGAAAGGAAAACGTTATGGCGAATCCACCCTTTACAGCCGCTTCCATCAGCTTTTGTTAGACGCCAAAATCCCACCACGAAAAGACGGAGGACGGCAGCGCCTGCATGACATACGCCATACATTCTGTATCAGAGCATTGGAGCAGATGCAGGAAAAAGGATTTGACCTGTACACGTCCCTTCCGCTTCTGTCGCGTTATCTTGGACATAAGCACATCACAGAAACGGAGTATTACCTCCGGCTGCTGGAAGAACACTTTGGCAGGATACTGGAACAGTCGAATTCCTGCCATCCGGGGATATTTCCGAAAGAGAAAGGCGGTGGCATGGATGGATAAGAACTTCTTTTCTTACCACCTGACGAAATATTTTGCGGAATATCTTCCCAAACAGACAGCGGCATCTCCCAATACGATCCGCTCTTATCGTGACACATTTGTACAGCTCATGGAATTCTATAAGACAGAATACCGGCTGCCTCCCGAAAAGCTGGAATACAAAGAATTCAATGCCGAACGGATTGAAAGCTTTCTTGTCTATCTGGAAGAAGTCCGCAAAGTCAGTATCAGCACACGAAACCAGCGTCTGGCAGCAATCCATGCTTTCTTCCGATACCTCCAGTACCGTGACCCTGCCGGATTTGAACAGTGTGCGCAGATACTTGCTGTTCCGCTTAAGAAATCTCCTGTTAAACCGATGAATTACATGAGCGCCGAAGAAGTGCGACTGCTTTTTTCGATTCCTGACCAGAAGAAAGATGACCAGCTGCGGGATCTTGCGATCCTGGTATTACTTTATGAAACCGGGGCCAGGGTGCAGGAACTGATTGATCTTATCCCTTCAAGCATCCGCTTTTCATCAACGGTTACAGCGGAACTTCATGGAAAGGGAAATAAAACAAGGCTCGTGCCTGTCAATGCGGATGCCGCCGCAATTGTCCGGAATTACATCCGCTGGTGCCGCCGGATAAATGTAGACGAGCCATTGTTTGTAAACCGCCGAGGAGAGAAACTCACCCGTGCAGGAATACAGTACATCATAGATAAGTATGTGTCAACTGCCCGAAGGTTGAGACCGGATATGTTCAGAAACAGGGTAACTAACCATTGCTTTCGTCACAGCAAGGCAATGCATTTATTAGAAGCTGGCGTGAATCTGATATACATTCGTGATCTGCTGGGCCATACATCAGTAGTTACAACGGAGATCTATGCGAAAACGAATCCAAAGATTAAGGAAGAACAGCTGAAAAAGCATAGCGCCTCCGTGGAAACAGTTCCTAAATACAATAAAAAGCAGAAAGAGGATCTGATTGACTGGTTGAAAAACAATCTGTAAAATGCTAAAATTTATGCAAAGTAAAAACTGCCGGATTTCCTGTAAAACCAGTGAATTCGGCAGTAACTTTGCATAACTATTAACTTCGTATAACACAGGTTATGTAAAGCTTTACATAATCTATGAGCTAAAGCATTTACCAAGGCTTCATGATAACTGCGGTCAACATACTCCGGCATTTCTTCTCTAGAATTAGCGGTTTTTCTCCACATCATTCGAACGTTGCGTTTGATAAAGGCTTCACCGTTCTCGATTAAAGAAATAACGCTTCCTGAATATTCAGCATCATCCAATGCATCAATAGTACCGCCGCTTTTATTAAGACCATTCCAACGAGTACAAAACAATCGTGACCAGCGGATGGGACTTTCATCGGCGATTAAAGCGCCAGCATTTGTTAAAAAGCCATGTTCATCAGCCAAACCGAAGGAAATCAGGTCTTTATCATCAAAACTGTTACCTGTCCATTTTTTGTAGCGTTCGCGAAGTTTAGAAAAAGCAAAATCTTCTGTTTTGTAAGCAGATAGCTGAGAATCAAAAGAAGAATTCTTTCCGCGAAGTACAAGCCGCTTCAGTTCGGTGGCGGTAGCTTTTACACTTTCATTTCCAATCCGAACATAGGCTTCCAGAACACCATCTCCAGAATAATAATATGGGGTTTCATCCCCTTTGAAAACTTCAAGGATAAGCACGATTTTTCCTTCAGATACTCTTTGAAATCTAAGGCGAAATTCAGGAACAGGTTCAAGCCGCGTTTTGATAATTTCACTTATTTTTTCCGCGTCACTGTCTGGAGATTCAAGACCGACGATTTGACCATCGTTTGAAACGCCCCAAATTAGTATGCCGCCAAGTGTGTTAGCAAATGCACTTACACTTTTGCACCAACTTTTGGGTTTCTTGACTTCGAGCGAAAGTTTTTTATCGTATTCAGTGGCTTCGCCAATGAGCTGGTCAACATTCATTTTTATACAGCCTCCTTCCGGTCTTAATGGAATGTTCAAAACAACCTTATTATAATAGTATAGCATGGAATCAGCGAGAATGCCAAAGAAAAGTTGGCACTACTATGATTGTCTGGGTGATGATCTGTTAGACGACAAAAGGAAAAAACTCAATTTTTCCTGACCGCCATCACGACAAACCGCCCATCCGCGCCGCCGTAGGTGCGGTCACAGGTGATGAGCGTCAGCAGGTGGTCGTCGCTGGTTACAGTCACATCGTTTTCATGCAGATTTGCGGACTTCACAAAATCCATGAAGCGCGCAAAATCATCTTCGGTTTCAAAGTCGGCTTTTTCCGGCGTGAAATCATCATAGCGCATATTAAACGCGGCGAACACCTTGTAGATATAAGCGCCGTTCAACGTGTCCAGATGAATTGTCCGATGCGCCTGATAGAACTCCGCGTTTTTGTAGGAAAGCAGCGGGCTGAACATCACGGTCGACTTGGAGCGGATATTGTGACCATAGATGGCGATGTTGCGGGACGGTCGGCTGAAGCTGGTATCGCCGGTGGCGAACAGCGTTCCCAGAGAGCTGGTCGAGCCGGTAAAGCTGTGCTTGAGATAATAGGCGGTATCGTAGGTGAACACGACTGGGTAATTGACGGGCGTGTTCGGGATGCTCAGCCATGCGGCAAAATCGCTGTTCTGCGCTTTGCAGGCTTCAAGGTCAATGCTCAATGTGCGGGCAGGCGCGGAAGATGCGGGAATATCTTCGCTCAAAACATCGCCGTCAAGCGAGCTGATAAGGTCGTTCAAAACGGAAGAATCCGCTTCGGACGGCGTGACGACAGGCGGTTCGGATGCCTGCGGCAGCTGCACAGCGGAACTCAGCGCTTCATACTCCGCCGATTCTTGATCGAGCTGCTTCTGCCAGCCGAGAATCGGCAGCAGGAATGCAAGCAAGCCAACAAAAAAGAGCAGCGCAACAGCCGCTCCAATCCACTTTTTCATGGTGTATTCTCCTTACAGGTTCATTTCTCCGCGGATGCGCTCGATCAGCGCACGACCGTCGAGCGAGGTAAACTGCGAAAAGCGCTTGGAGCAGAAAAACTGCTCAAGCTCCACGAGGTCATACCAGGCTTTGGGATTGTGTTCGCCTTTGACGTAGACGCAGTGAAGCAGACGTTTGTAGTCGTGGACAGCCTGTTCCACAACGGCATTTGCCAGAAGCTCAAAGCCCTTTTCGGAAATAAAGGGCTTGAAGGTGATGATCGGCAGCTTTGCTGCATCCGTTTTAGGCATCGCCAGCCACCCTGCGGCAAATGATGCTTCCGCAGCGGGAAACCTCGCAGCAGGCATCATCCGACCAGAACGCCGCCTCAAGCTGATCGTTCAGCCACTTGCCATTGCTTTCAACGGGCTGCGTCAGCGGGTCGCCGTGGTCTTCCGGCTGATAAGCAAGCATCTGCGGGTAAACATGGTGCGTGAGAAAGAGCGTTTCGGGCAGGCGGGTCACGATGGCATCCAGTATATCCTGATTGTGCGCGGCAGGCGTGAGCAGAACGTCGGTGATGATGAAGGTGTTCTCGCAATCATAACCGTGTGCCGTAAGCTGATCGACCATTTCGCCGAGCGGCTGATCCAGATACAGGCAGTCGTCAATCAGCGCGTCGGCATCTTCGTATGCCTGCGACAGAAGCAGGCAGCCCGAAAGCAGACCCAGCGGCACCATTTCGGTGACTACGCCGAAATTGTCCCATGCGCGGCGGGCAGCGGTGTCCCGCTTATCGCAGGCATACAGGCTCAGGGTGACGGGAACAATGCCGGTTTCAACCGGCGCGGCAGAGCAATCGGCTTCATCCAGCGCAAAGGAGTCGGCGCGGAATCTGGGTTCGGCTTTGATGACGATAAAATTGAGATGGTTTTCCATGATAAATCCTCCGTTTTTTATGTGGTGAAAGAAAAAAGGGTATAAAAAATGCGCCACTCGTGATGGGCGGCGCATGGCATTATACAGGGTGTGCGCGATACTCGGCGGTAAATTGGCTTTCCTGCGTAATCGGCGTGTTCATCAAGGTAGCAATCAGATAGTTCTTGATGTTGCGGATATCGTTTTTCGTGCGGTCGAGGTTGTAATATACCGTCATCAGCGAATCGTAGGTGAGTTTTTTCAGCCGGTCTTGAATCGCCCATGCAGGCCATTCCCGCCCGCTGATCCGAATAGCGGCTTCCGGCGTGGTATGCAGCTCGACCATGATTTCCACGATTTCATCGAGCTGTTCCCGATTGTATTTCCACTGATTTTTCAGCAGGTCGTCGTACTGGATTTGCCGCTTGACCAGATTGCGCACATCCTCGAAGTCCTGACGGGTCGTAAAGGGTTTTCGGGCTTCAAGGTCGTCCCAGCACCAGGGCATGTATTCGTCCTCGTCGGGGTCAATCGGCAGGATTTCGTCCAGCCAGCCTGTGGGCGCGGCGTCCGTGCTGCCGCCTGCATCGTCTGCTGATTCCTGCTGTTCCATCGAATCCATCCCATCCGGGCTTTCGGGAAGGTCAACGGGTTCGGGATGGATAGGATGGATGGACGGTAAGGTTTTTCTTACGCAGGGTTTGGTGACGATGGTTTTGGGAACGAGGGTACTTCTTTGCACGGAGTTTACCGTTGGAGGTGAAACCGTGGACGGCTTGTCTGCGGCGGGTTTATCCAGTACAGGCTTTTCCGGTTTTGGTGCTTCCCGTATCGGCTTTTCGTAGATGGTGTAGGTTGCCGCGGCAAAGTGGCCGGCGGTGCTGCGCTCACGGCGGCGCATGACATAGCCCTGTGCTTCAAGCTCCTTGACGATGGCGGCAACAGCGTCCACGCCCTCTTTGCACTTGGCCGAAAGCCCCTTGATCGTGAAATTCCAGCCGTCGTGTTCGGAGAGCATCAGGGCAAGCAGCCCCTTGGCTTTCAGCGAAAGGTTCGTGTCGCGGAGTGCCGCGTTGGTGATAATCGTGAAGTCGCGCTCATGCGCGGTGCGGATGATAGCCATAGATAATCCTCCCTGTCAACTGTTAAAAAAAGGTTTTTGGAAACTTGACAGCTTTCAGCGCTCCGGCGCACGGGATTTCGTGCGCTTCATCCCTTCAAGTACTTTGCGCATACGGCGGTTTACGTCGTCGAGCGTGCTGTCCTCCGGGAAATAGGAGCGCCATTCCTTCGCCGTATCGAGCATGGAAAGAATCGAGGTTTCCATTTCTTTCGGCGTTGCGGATGGGGAGAAATATTGGGATATCTGTCTGCTTTGCAGCACGACCCTTTCGGTTTCCGGCTTTTTCTGCTCGGACATGATCGCCAGCACCATATCTTCGGTCAGTTTGCCGTCCTGCGAAAAGCGTTTCAGGCGTTGTGCCTGAGAAAGCGACGGCGTGGATTGTTCGCTGTCGATGGTTTCCGCCAGCCAGCCTTGTTCTTCCGGGTTCAGATAGGACACTTCAACGGCAGAGTTGAACGCCAGTTTTCGTTCGTCTACCAGATCGAGCAGTTCGGGAAGAAGCTCGGTCAGGCGAATATAACGCTGAACATTTCGAGCGCTTTCGTTGACTTGCTCGGCTAAAACATCCCTCGCCTTTGTGCCAATCAACTTGTGGCCAACTTGGCCACAAGTTAAATCAAGACGCTGCCCCTGATGCTTCATTGCTTCCAGCTTCATTTTGAAGGCGAAAGCTCGTTCGCTGGGCAGGATATTTTCGCGTTGGAGGTTGGAATCCACCATCAGGATGACGGCGGCATCGTCGTCGAGTTCTCGGACGATGACCGGCACGGTTTCCAGACCAGCCAGCTTTCCGGCATGGCTTCTGCGGTGCCCTGATACAATCTCATATTTGCCATCCGGCATGGGGCGGGCAATGAGCGGAAGCAGAATACCGTGTTCGCGGATGCTCTGCACCGTGTCCATCATGGATTCATCATCAATGACTTTGAACGGATGGTCTTTGAATGGAATGAGCTGATCCAGCGGTATCTCGCGGATTTTTTCCAAACCCGCATCCTGACGGCTGGCTTCCGTCGAGAACAGATCGACGCAGGGTTTCAGGCGTATGCCGCTGGTATCAAATGCCATGCCCGATCACCTCCTGCACCAACTTCTCGTAAGCGCGCGCAACCTTGCCTTTCGCATTATGCGCATAGATGCTGCATCCCAGCGCGCTGATTTCAGAAGCGCGCACAGAATAGGGAATCTGTGCATTGAAGATTGGGAGAGAATCTCCGTAGGTATCGCTGATGAGGGACACCATGCCGCGCGCGTAACTGGTGCGCGCATCCAACATTGTCAGGACAATGCCCTCTATGATAACATCAGGGTTGATCTCTTGCTTGATGAACATGACGGTATCCAGAAGCTGAGAAATGCCTTCGATAGACAGGAAGTTTACGGAAACGGGAATCAGGATGGAATCTGCGGCAGACAGCGAGTTCAGCGTAAACATGCCAAGCGTCGGCGCGCAGTCGATGAGAATCACATCATATTGGGATTTCAGCGGCGCAAGCAAACGCTTGAGAATGGTTTCACGGGAATTTGCGCCGGTCATCGTCAGTTCCAGACTGAATAATCCAAGACTGGAGGGGAGAAGATCAACGCCTTCTTCGTGATGCAGGATAGCGGTGCGGATATCCAGAAGCGGTTCGTCCTTGCCGCGGCTTGTCCCTCGATTCAGAAGGTTGTAAACCGCGGGGTTGATCAGCGTAGTCGCGCCTTTTTCATCCACGGCGATGATGCCTTCGGAAAGG
>URWB01000092.1 GCA_900551415.1 uncultured Eubacteriales bacterium | reverse complement strand
CACCGGTGCGATCTCGCGTGGCTGGCGCACGACCCCCTATCCTGCACCTTGGATTCTGCAGGAGATCCGCGCCCGCGGCGGTCAGATCATGATCAACAGCGACAGCCACGCGGTAGATACCCTCACCTGCGCCTTCCCGGATGCGGTCAAGCTCGCGCTGGATTGCGGGTTTACCCGGGTCAAGATCATCACAGAACAAGGCTTTGAAGATTACAGCCTGATCTGAAGCAAATCCGGCCGCGTTCGCGGAGCGCGCGATGGGGCAAAAGTGTGCATAACGAAATCCGGATGTCTATGCACACATGACGCGCATGAATGAGCAGTGCTTCGCAAGGTACTTTTGTCGTAATTGCGGGAATATCGCTGTGCGATATTCCCGACACAAAAATGGCTTTCATACGAAAAGCCCTTTTTATCATGCAGGTGAAAGTGCCATGCAATGCGCAAGGTCGATGCTTGCCCTGTCTATTTGAACAGCATCACAAGGCACGCTGCGATGCCGATCACTCTGAATCTTTTACCATCGCATATTCCAAAGCCTCCTTGGCTTTATCGAGCAGGTGGAAAGTGAGCTGCTTGCGCACGCTTTGCGGAATCTCTTCGATATCCGCTTCGTTTTCACGCGGCAAAAGAATCGTGCGAATGCCCGCGCGGTGTGCCGCCAGTACCTTTTCTTTGATGCCGCCGACCGGAAGCACCTTACCGCGCAGCGTGATTTCTCCGGTCATCGCCACGTCCTTACGGATTGGATTGCCTGTCAGCGCGGACATCACCGAGGTGAACATCGTTACGCCCGCGGACGGGCCGTCCTTTGGCACCGCGCCTTCCGGCACATGAACGTGCAGATCGTTCTTTTTATAGAATTCTTCATCGATTCCGTACTCGCCCGCAATGGAACGAATATAAGTGATGGCCGCCTTCGCAGATTCCTGCATCACGTCACCAAGCTGTCCGGTCAGCTGAATCTTGCCGGTTCCCGGCACGACTGCTGTTTCAATGAACAATGTATCGCCGCCGACCTGTGTCCATGCCATGCCGGTCGTTACCCCGACCTCGCTCTCGCCTTCCACGACATCGTAATGATATCTTTTTTTGCCCAGATAGCTTTCCAGACTCGCCGGCGTAATGCGAAAAGCGTTCCCTTTTTTAGAAACAATCTTACGCGCGACCTTACGGCAGAGACTTCCGATCTCGCGCTCTAAATTACGCACGCCGGATTCTCTGGTATAATAATTGATCAGATCGCGGATAGCCTTCTCACTGATCAAAAAATTCTTCGGCTTCAAGCCATGTGCCCGAATCTGCTTCGGGATTAAGTACTGCTGCGCGATTTTTACTTTTTCTTCCTCGGTGTAGCCCGGTACCGAAATGACTTCCATTCTGTCCAAAAGCGGACGCGGAATCGTTTCGGTGGAGTTCGCCGTCGTAATGAACATGACCTTGGATAAGTCAAACGGAATGTCAAGGAAATGATCGGTGAATTCCTTGTTCTGCTCCGGGTCCAGCACCTCCAGCAGTGCCGAAGCCGGATCCCCTTTAAAGTCCGCGCCGATCTTATCGACTTCGTCGAACAGGAAGACCGGATTATCCTTGCCCGCGTCTTTGATAGAGGTAATGATTCGTCCCGGAATCGCGCCAATGTAGGTTCTTCTGTGTCCGCGGATCTCTGCTTCATCGCGCACGCCGCCCAGCGACATGCGGACAAACTCTCTGCCCGTCGCGCGAGCGATGGATTTCGCGATCGAGGTCTTGCCGACACCCGGAGGTCCTACCAGACAAATAATCGGACCTTTGATCGCCTTATTGAGGTGCACAACGGCCAGATATTCGAGAATACGCTCCTTGACCTTTTCAAGTCCATAGTGATCCTCGTTGAGAATGCGTTCCGCCTTTTTGAGGTCAGCATTGGTCTTGGAGGATTTGTGCCAAGGCAATTCCAAAATTGTCTCCACGTAATTGCGGATGACGCTGCCGTCTGCGGAGCTCGGCGGCATTTTGGTAAATTTAGCGATTTCACGTTTTACCTTTTCCTCAATCTTCGGATCGAGCTTCAGCTTTTGAAGCTGCTCACTCCAGCGCTCCGCCTCGCTTGCGGCTTCTTCTCCGTAGCCGAGTTCGTCCTGAATCACCTTCATCTGCTCTCGCAGGATGTATTCTTTCTGATTCTGTTTCACCGCTTCCTGCACACGCTCGCTGATGTCGCGCTCCATGGCAAGAATCTGATTCTCCTCCAAAATCTGGCGGTTGACGATTTGCAAACGCTGTTTCACGTCGAAGGCCTCTAGCACCTCCTGCTTGGCAGCAACCTTAACGTCCAGCTGCATCGCCACCGTATCCGCGAAGATATCCGGCTCCTCGATCGAGCTGATCAGCTCATAAACCTCATCCTTGATCGACGGGTTCAATTCCATGTATTCATCGAAGGCATAGAGTACAGAGCGCATCATCGCCTGCACTTCTACCTCCTGCGGATCTGCCGGCGTAATTTCCGCCTCCGTAAGCTCTGCCATGATATATGGCTCCTCCGTCGCGACGCCGCTCATCACCGCGCGATACTGGCCTTCTACCAGCACCCGCACTGCGTCACCTTGGATTTTGAGCATTTGCTTGATCTTTACAACCGTTCCGACCTCGTAATAATCCTCCGGCGTCGGAATCAAGATGTTTTCATCCTTTTGAGAAGTCAGAAATAACTGTTTATCTGCCGTCATAGCGGCTTCCAGTGCTTTGACGGATTTTTCCCTGCCAATGTCAAAATGCAGGATTGTGTGCGGAAACACCGACAATCCACGCAGCGGCACGCAGGGCATGACCATTCTTTCTGCCATAATTTCTCCTTTCTCGTCAGTAGTTCTCTTCAGTCACAGGAAAATCCACTGTCTGCGTTCTTTCCCGTATATGGAAAACAGGCGACGATTCGCCGCCCGTCTTGTATGCAGTTTCTTTTTGTCCAAAGGCATTCGCTTTGCCTGCCCTCGAAGCGGAATCAGGAAGCAGATTCATCCGGCTTTTCCGGCAGCCCTGCCTGTTTCAGCACCAGCTCCGGCTGTTTTTCCTGCTCGATGGTTTCCTTGGTGATGACGCATTTCACCACGTCCTCACGCGAAGGAATCTCATACATGATGTCGGTCATTACGCCTTCTAAGATGCTGCGCAGACCTCTGGCGCCTGTCTTTCTCTCCAGTGCCTTTTTGGCGATTGCGCGCACAGCCTCCGGCTCGATGGTAAGCTCCACGTTGTCAAGTCGAAACAACTTTTGATACTGCTTGAGCAGTGCGTTCTTCGGCTCTGTAATGATCCGCACGAGCGCATCCTCCGAAAGCTCATCTAAGGTTACGATGACCGGCAGTCTGCCGATGAATTCCGGAATCAGACCGAACTTGAGCAGATCCTCCGGACGTACTAAGGACAGCAGCTTGGCTTCTTCGACTTTTTCCGTTTTCATATCGGAATTGAAACCGATTACGCGCTCGCCCATTCTTCTCTGGATGATCTTATCCAAACCGTCAAACGCGCCGCCGCAGATAAACAGAACGTTCGTCGTGTCAAACGGAATGAATTCCTGATGCGGATGCTTCCGACCGCCCTGCGGCGGTACATTGGCAACCGTACCCTCCAGAATTTTGAGCAGCGCCTGCTGCACGCCTTCTCCACTGACATCGCGCGTAATGGACGGATTCTCGGAGCGTCTGGAAATCTTGTCGATCTCATCCACATAGATGATACCCTTCTGCGCCTTGTCAATATCCCAATCCGCCGCCTGCAGCAGCTTGAGCAGAATATTTTCAACGTCCTCACCGACATAGCCTGCTTCTGTCAGCGCAGTCGCGTCAGCGATCGCGAACGGTACATCCAGAATCTTCGCCAGCGTCTGCGCGATCAGAGTCTTACCGGAACCGGTCGGCCCGATCATCACGATATTGCTCTTTTGCAGTTCTACACCGTCATCCTCAATCGCGGTCTTGGTAATTCGCTTGTAATGATTGTATACGGCAACGGCTAAAGCCTTTTTCGCCGCGTCCTGTTCGATGACATATTCATCGAGAATTGCTGTAATCTCCTTCGGTTTCGGCAGACGCACCGGCGTCTCCGCAGCGTTCTCTGCATGTTCTTCCGGGTAATTTTCTTTTAAAATCTCCTGGCAGACCTGAATGCATTCGTCGCAGATATAAACGCCCGGTCCCGCTACCAGGCGGTTGACCTGACTCTGCGGTTTGCCGCAGAAGGAGCATTTGAGATGTTTGTTTTCGTCATATTTGCTCATTCATATTCCCCCTATGCTTTGGAAGTGATGACCTGATCGATCAGCCCGTAAGCGCAGGCTTCGTCTGCGCTCATAAAATGATCTCTGTCCGTATCCCTTTCTACCTTTTCCAGCGGTTGTCCGCTGTTCGCCGCCAAAATGCGGTTCAATTTTTCTCTGGTCTTGAGGATCCACTCCGCGTGAATCTTAATATCTTCTGCCTGTCCGTTGACGCCGCCGAGCGGTTGATGAATCATAATCTCGGCGTTCGGAAGCGCGTAGCGTTTGCCTTTCGCGCCGGAAGAAAGCAGAAACGCTCCCATGCTGGCCGCCATACCGACGCAGATCGTCGATACGTCCGGTTTGATATACTGCATCGTGTCATAAATCGCCATGCCGGCGGTGACAGAACCGCCCGGGCTGTTGATATAGATGCAGATATCCTTGTCCGGGTCCTCTGCTTCCAAAAACAGAAGCTGCGCGACGACCAAACCGGCTACATGCTCATCGATCTGTTCTCCCAGAAAAATAATTCTGTCCTTCAGAAGTCTGGAATAAATATCATAGGAGCGCTCCCCTCTTCCGGTTTGTTCAACTACATATGGTACTAAAGCCATCTTTTTTACCCCTTTCCTGTATCAGTGCGCGGCGGCCGCGCGGCCGCCGTGCGCCATCAGTTTTGATTTTATTTGATCTTCGCGTTGTCATAGATGAAGTCGATTGCCTTCTTAACCTGCAGATCCTTCGTCAGGAAACCAAGGTTTTCTTCGCCGATCAGGCTCTTGATCTTTTCGACTTCCATTTGATACTGCGCTGCCATCGCCTTGAGTTCTTCTTCTCTTTCCTCATCGGTAACCTGCAGAGCTTCCGCAGCAGCGACACCCATCAGCACGATGCGCGTCTTGACGGATTTTTCGGCTTCCGGTCTGAGTTCCTCTCTGAATTCCGCGATATTCTTTCCAACAAATTCCAGATACTGATTCAGTCCCATGCCCTGATATCTGAGCTGCTGGTCGAGTTCGTTCGCCATGCGGTCGATTTCATCCTCAACCATAGACTTCGGAACTTCCACATCATTCGCTTCTACGACCTTTAAAATCGCCGCGTCCTTCATCTGATTTTCAGCGGACGATTTCGCGTATACTTCCAGTCTTTCCTTGGTTGCCTTTTTTAATTCTTCCAGTGTATCATATTCACTGACGTCCTTGGCGAATTCGTCGTCCAGCTCCGGCAGCTGTTCTTCGCTGATTTCATGTACTAAGCAGTGGAAAACCGCTTCCTTGCCCGCAAGATCCTCTGCGTGGTACTCTTCCGGGAATGTAACGACAACATCTTTCTTTTCGCCCGGTGTCACACCGATCAGCTGTTCTTCAAAGCCCGGAATGAACATGCCGGAGCCGAGCGTCAGCTTCTGTCTTTCCGCGGTGCCGCCCTCGAACTGCTCCTCACCTACAAAGCCGGAGTAGTCCAAAAGTACTGTGTCTCCTTCCTTCGCGGGTCTTTCCACCAGGACAGAGCGCGCGTTTCTCTTTTGCAACGCTTTGATTTCATTGTCGATATCCTCGTCCTTGACTTCCTGCGTAACCTTTTCGATTTCCACGCCCTTGTAGTCTTTCACTTCTACGATTGGGAAGCAAGGAACTGTAATGGTGATGGTAAAGCCTTCCCCCTTCGCGATCTTGCTGAATTCCGCGGCCGGCGCGTCGATGACCTCAAGGTCTAATTCCTTTAACGCTTCGCCGTAGTTTTCTCTGAACAGCTCATCAATCGCTTCTTCAAAGAAAATGCCTTCACCGTAATGCTTTTCGATGATGCTTCTCGGTGCTTTGCCCTTGCGGAAACCGTCGATCTGGAACTGGTCCTTGGACGCCTGATAAGCCTTGATCTGCGCGTTTTCAAACTCCTCCGCCGTAAATTCCATCGTGAATTTTACATTGTTGTTTTCTCTTGAAATAAATGTTGCTTTCATAAAAAATATATCCTCCCGGTTCTGATACGAATCATTTTTGTCTTTCGGATTCAAGATCTTCATGCAGTCATTTTTTCTGCAAAAATCTCGGACAATTGCAATATATTATAACTCTATTTACCCAGAAAGTAAAGAAAATATCACCTTTTTTTCGATTTTCGCAAAAAAAATCCGCTTTTTCAAAGAAAAAACGGATAAAAGTCTCTTTTTTTGGGCAGATTACTTCGCTAAAAGCGCAAGGCCTTTCTGAAATTTGCTGGTATCGCACGGCAAAAGGTTATATTTTGCCGCGAGTTCTTCTCCCAAAAGGAGCATATCCTCCTGATCTCCGGAGTACAATTCGATTTCCAATTCCGCGATCGGAGCCTCCCCCTTCGCGGTGCGAATCACCCCATCATCCATGGATACAACGCTGATGGACCTGCCGGTATCCACACGCATCTGCCGACGCGTATATTCCATTTCCATAACCGGGAGCAGCTTTTGATCGCCGACCGTCCGCGCAATCTCTTCATAGATCTCACTGCCTTGAAAGATATCCATACGCGGCGCCTTCGCGAAATCATCGTCCACAGGGACATTCAGCTCCCCTCTGACATGCAGCCCGCCGTCCGCACTGCCGCCCCATTTGAGCGTTGCCACTCTACGGTCATTTTCCTCACGAACACGAAACGCCATTTCCTTTCCGCGCAAGCTGTTGTCCGCGGTATCGAAATAAATCGCGCGCATGTGAATCGTTTCCTCGGAATCCGGATCCTGAATCTCCTGCAGATGTTTGTCTTCCAACACACGATCTTTGGCAATGGCCTCTGTCAAAAGATACTTTAATTCGATTTCCATCCTCGCCTGTTTCCTCCTGCGCACCACGTTAAAGTATTTTTGCTGTCTTTGGGTGCGTTCTTATGTTTTACCATATTTTCGCTCAGAAGTCAATGCAAAGATTGTGCTTTTCACACTTCCTCATACACGGAGGCCGCGTCTTTGGAGATTTTTTCCGGCCTCCAGCGCGCCCAACGCGAAAATCCGCTTGGAATAAGCGGTGTGGCGAAGCTCAATGACCTCATCCTCCATCGCGAAATAAACGGTATGCTGCCCGCACACATTGCCCATACGCAGGCTCGCGACGCGCGTGGAACACTCTTCCTCCGACATACCCATGTGCCGGCAGAGACTCTTTGCGGTTCCGCTCGGCATATCTGCTTTTTTTGTATGATGCGCTTCTACAACGCGGATATCCGCCTTTCCGCTCAATCTGGCCGCGCCGAGTTCCGCCAGCTCGTTCATAGCCGCGATACCCTGCGAAAAATTCGCGCGCCGGTCAACCGGGCAGATTTTTTGCAGCATGTGAATGATTTCTTCCTCTTCCTTGTTGTAGCCTGTGGTTGCAAGCACCACAGGGATATTGCCGCCGCGCGCGCGGCAGTACTCGTAGATGCCGCAAATGGCGTGTGGATGGCTAAAATCGATCAGCAAATCAAGTTTTTGATCCGGCCAGCTTTCCTTCTGTGTCGGCTCAATCATAAAAATCTGTCCGATGTCCGGATCCGACTTGGCGCAAGTCAGCAGCACCTGCCCCATCGCACCGGTTCCTACAATTCCCAGTTTCATAAACAGCCTCCTGCATATTGAATTTTTCACATTCCTTCATTCTATGCAGGAGGTCTTGTCCGGTTGCGGGAAATCCGCAGCAAAAAGTCCGTCGAAAATGGCAGCGCGGCGTCTGCGCGTTTTATTTTTTGCGGATCAGTTCCACGATATCTCCGAATTTTTGTCCGATATAGTCATAATTGCTGCGCTTGTGCGGCAGCAGACAATTAGAGCAGTCCTTTACTCCATTCTCGAGAATCTTAAAATTCCCGCCGCAGTTTTCGCCCAGCGCGTAAAGCGGACAATAACAGAATAAGCAATTAAAGTTATCGATATCCTTTGTTTCGTGGCATGGGAAGAATTCGCACGCCTTGTGCTGAAAAAACTTATAATTCTCCGTTTCCATTTTTACAAACCCATCTGTCATTTTTCTGTTCCTCCTTTTTAGCAATAAATTCCATATTTAATCTTAATGCGCTCAATCTTCTGCATCATCGGCTTGCCGATTACAAACATGCAGATTGCTGCGCGCCCTGCGTGCCCCAGATCATAGACAAATCCGGAAATATACAAGAGGCGCAGAGTATTAAAATCGCCGCCCGTCCATGTCAGCATCGCGGCGTTCATAATGCCGCCGTAAATGATCAATGTTGTAAAAAACGTGAACAGCGTAATCGTGATATTATCCACCGGCAGTCGTTTTCGCTGCAGCAGGGCCCCGACCAGAAGTCCCGCGGCGCCGCAGACATACATGCGCCAGCCCCAAGGTGTCCGATCCTCTCCCGGCACAATCAAATAGGAGATATAGGCCGCCGCGAAGCCGAATACAATGCACATCAGCGGTCCCATGACCATGCGGAATGTCTGTTCCTTCGGTCTCTCCACCGCGGCCGCGCGCGCATCAGCCTCTTTTTGCGACTTCAGCTTCAAATGCTGTGCCTCCACTTTGTTGAACGCCAGTCCCGCGAGGAAGCCAAGCAAGCCCCAACAGAACATCTGCCACGGGGTATAAGGGCCGGAGCCCTGGTAAAAGTTGCAGACAAAACGCGCCAGCGCCCCGACCAAAAAGCCCGCTTCCGGTCCCAGCGAAATGCCGGAGATGATGACCATTGCCGTACCGATTTCAATCGGAATCGTCACGTGAAACAAAAGATGCGAGGTTACGGTCAAAGCCGTCATCATCGCGACCAAAACGATTTCTCTGGCTTTCGGTTTGCGGCGCTCAAAAATCATAAAAAACGGAATCATCGCGTAAATGACGATCAAAAGCCCCGCGACCATGAATTTTGCGCTGCCCAAAAAGCGAAAGGTGATAAAAAGCGTCAGCGGCGCCGCGATAAACAGCAGCACTGCCGAAACCCGCTCGCGTTTTTTTTTCGCGTTTAAGCCTTGTTCGTTATAGCCTGTTCTGCCCAATGCGCTACCTCCTCCCAAGTGATTGCCTCCGGTGCCCACTGCCGCGCGACACGATTCGCGGCGGTCGTGTAGAAACTGTTGCCGGCAAAGAACTCGCGCGGCGTGCCGATGGAAGCGATGTCACCGTCAAAGAACATCGCGCAGCGATCCGCATGTTCCGCGCAAAATTCGATATCATGGGATACCATAAAAATAGTTACACCTGTCTCCTTTAATTTTTTAAAGATGCCCGCCAGCGTCAGCTTGAAGAAAGGATCAAGTCCCTTCGTCGGCTCATCCAGCAAGAGAATCTTCGGTTTAAGCAGCAGAATCTTGCCCAGCGCCAGACGCTGCTGCTCCCCGCCGGACAAATCATAAGGATGCGCCTTGCGCAGATGCTCGATTTCCATCAGCTGCAGCATCCGTTCGATGGCGTCCACCTTTTCCGCGTCGGTGCCGTCCTCATAATACAAGGCCTCCAGCAGCTCCTCCTCAACGGTGATTTCGGTAAAGAGGGCCTGCGGATTTTGCGGCAGCATGGCAAGCCGCCCTTCAAACAGCTGCTTCAGCCCTTCCTTCTTAACCTTGATGCCGTCAATCGTAACACTGCCGCTCTGCGGCTGCGCCATCCCGCTGAGAATCTTAAGCGTCGTCGATTTGCCGACACCGTTTCCCCCAAGCAGGCAAAAGAATTCTCCCGCTCTGACATCAAAGCTCAAGCCCCGCAGGACATCTCCGGAATCTCTGCTGTAGCGGAACCAGACATCCTGCACTGTAATGATATGCTCCGCGCTCTGTTTGCTCTCCGCTTTTTGCGCTTTTTTGTCCGCGCGGCTGCGCTGTCGTTCTGCATTTTTGTCGATAGCCCGCGTCTCCGGCTCGCCAAAAAT
>URWB01000091.1 GCA_900551415.1 uncultured Eubacteriales bacterium | reverse complement strand
TCAAAAGACATACATACAAAATAAAAAAGTCACGCTAGAGTAAATCAATACTCTAGTGAGGCACGCATATTGAAAATATTCTATAAAATAACCTCACATACCATTTCGGTACTTGAGATAACAAAATGACCACACTGGAGTAAATCGAGACTCTAATGTGGTCATTTAATTTTGAGTTTCGTATGAAGGCTTCACTTAAAAATTATTGCTGTTTTCATTAATCCCTAATTGAGCCATCCGAATGCGTAATCGCTTTTTCTTGTCGCAAAATACAAATTTTGGGTTTAGTATTTTACAGACAGAAATACGGTTTTTTGCGTTATTCACGAAAGTTCCCATGCATTATTTCCACAAAAATGTAAAGCCTACTTGACATCCTGCAGAGAAGTGTTATAATGAAGATATGTAAAGCATACTTTACGTTTATGAAAGCGATGCGGAAACCGGAGCCGAATCGCGAAAGAGAGGGAGATTTTGATGAAAAACAGAATTGAAGAGATCAGAAAGGCGCGGGGTGTGAACCAGGAGGAACTGGCGAAAGCACTCGGCGTTTCCAGACAGACGATCAGCTCACTCGAAAACGGACGCTACAATCCATCCATTGAGCTGGCATATAAGCTGTCAAAATACTTCGGCATGACGATCGAAGAGGTTTTTATTTTTGAGGAGGCAGAGAAATGAGAGATTACAGCAAAAGAATTTATTTGTCGATTTTTTGGATCATCGTCGGGGCGGCGCTGTTTGCGGCAGGCTCCTTTGGGAAGATTGATTCTTTTTGGAGCGGCATGGGCGGTGCGCTGATCGGCGTCGGTATCGTGCAGACGATTCGCTGGGCACACTACCGCAACAATCCGGAATATAAAGAGAAGTTCGATACACAGACGTACGATGAACGCAATCGTTTTATCGCAAACAAAGCGTGGGCATGGGCAGGCTATCTGAGTGTGCTGACCGGAGCCGCTGCTGCAATCGCCTTCAAAATTGCCGGCATGGATGATATCAGCTATTTTTGCAGCATCGCGGTCTGCCTGCTGATGATCTTGTACTGGATCTGCTGGCTCGTTCTCAAACGCAAGTATTGAGATTGCGCCGGGACGGGAGAAAAGTCCGAAAGAACGGGTAAGCAGAATAAAGCCTTGCCAAACTTCAAGCAGAAAACGGTAGGGTTTGCGCGATCGCGCTTATGGAAACTTGCAGGAAAAGCACCGAAAACCGTTCCCTTTTGTCTCGCGATGTGATAAAATCGAGGAGTAAAAAAGAAAGATGAAAGGAGAATGTAAAAATGAAAAAACTATGGATGCTGGTGCTGACGCTGGCACTGATTTTTACGATGGCGGGCTGCATGCGCAGCGAGGATACACTGGTGCTGAACGCGGATGGCTCCGGCAGCAGCACGACATTGCTGGAAGTAAAAAAATCCGCTTATGATGAGATCGTGAAGGAGATGGGTATAGGTCAGGAGGCCAACTTGTTCGGAGATGAAACACCGACGGTCGTCACGAAGGACGGAGAGGAATATTATCAGATCAAGGAAGAAACGACCTTTGCTTCTTTGGAGGAATTAAAAAAGGCGCTGGCGGAAAGCTATCAGAATGTGATCGTCACAGAAAACAGCATTCGTTTCTGTTTGGGTGCGACGATGACGCAGGCGGAATATGAAGAGGCTAAGGCGGTTTACAGCCAAAAGAATATGGATCTGGATGCCATGCTGACCGCGACGCTGCATATCCAGATGCCGAGCAAGATTGAGGCTGTCAGCAGCAAAGGCACGATCGGCGCGGACGGCAATACCGCGACGTTTACGATGCATACCGCGGATTTTGTGAATCCCGTGGAGTTCATGGTATCGACGGCTAAAGAGAAAACTGCGCCGACCATCAGCGGTGTCACAAAGAATCAGGTGTACAATAAGCCAATCACCATCAAGGTCAACGATGCGAGCGGCATCGCAGAAGCAGCCTATCAGAAGGGCAGCGCCGCGGCGGTCAGCTTTGATTTGACACAAACCTTGAAAAAGAACGGGACGTATACCGTAACGGCAAAGGATTATTACGGAAACGAAGCGGTCAAGACCTTCACCATCAAGGACACCAAAAAGCCGACGGTGAGCGGCGTGAAGAACGGTAAAACCTATATCGGTGCGAAAGTTGTCAAGTTCAAAGACAACTGCGGCATCGCCAAGGCAACGCTGAACGGCAAGAAGATCAGCAGCGGTAAGAAGATCAGCAAAAAAGGAAGCTACAAGCTGGTCGTCACCGACATCAACGGGCTCAAGACGATTGTGTCGTTCAAAATCAAATGATGAAAGATTGCGCAGTGATATTTCCTGTATCATAAAAAATCCCCGCGGAGGGCAAGGAGACCGCGGGGATTTTTTGGCGGCAGTTTTCGCGATTAGAATGCCCGGTCGCGAATCGCTTTGCCGGCCGCAAAGCTGATGGTATAGCCATGGCCGGGATCGGGGATCCACTGCCAGAAGTTTTCACGCTCTCCGGGGAAGTAGTGTTCCATCGCGGCAGCGATGACGCCGCCGTGGCAGACCACGAGGGAGACTGCGTCGTTTCCGTTGTGACGGCACGAAAGCTCTTTGAGACGGTGCAGACCCTCGAGCTCGGCAAGACCGCCGCGAACGCGGGCATAAAAGCTGTTGACAGAATCGCCGCCTTCCGGGAAAGCAAAGGAGCCATCGGTGACGCGCATCCAATCGTCGAATGCTGCCTTGTGCGCGGTGTCCTGCTCGATTTCTTCAAAGGACATGCCTTCCCACGCGCCGAAGTTCATTTCGCGCAGTAACGGCAGCGTTTTGTGCGGTAGGTCGCCGTAGATCGTCTGAAAGGTCTGCTCGGTACGCAGCATGCCGGATGTGTAGCAGTCCGCGTTTTGGACATTCGGGTAGATGCCGTCCGCGCGCAGCTTTTCGAGCTGTGCGATGCCGCGTGCCGTCAGCGGGATATCCATGCGCCCGTAGTACCAGCGGTTTTCATTTCCGGCGGTGATGCCATGCCGGATCAAGTGTATATAAGAATTCATATTGCCTCCGTTTACGCGCTTTGTGTGATTTACGCGATGCTGCCGCAAAGGGTCATTGCTTCATTGCCGGCGTGACGCCTGCTTGCGGGAATTATTTGATGCGTTGACCGAGACCGCAGAACACGCGATGCACCTCATCAGCTTCCTTGGCGAGCCAGAGCATCGTTCTGCCGACATCTTCGCGCCATGCTCTGCGATCGGTGTCGATGGGAACGACGCCCTGGGAAACATCGTCCATGATGATGATCTTGTCAGTCAGTGGTTCATCGTACATTTTGAGAACGCCTTTCGCGTCCGCGTCTTCACAGACACAGGCAAAGCAAAATTTCTCCAGTCCGTAAATAACCTTTTTAGAAAGATCAATGGCCAGACTGTCATCACAGTAAAAAATATCGTCCTCATTGAAATTCCAATGTTTTCTCGCGTAGTCCAGTTTGCCCTGAAAGGCGCCGCCGAAGATGAGTATCATGGTATTCTCCTTGTTCTGCCAGCGTACGCGAAGCTCCGTTCGCGCGCTGCTTGTATTGTGCGTTTACGAATATGGGTATGCTGCGCTGCTTTAAAAAAGAGCCAGCGCGAGCATGCCGAAAAGCTCGCCCCAGAGGATGCCGTAACCGGCGATGTCTCCGTTCATGCCGCCAAGCTGCCTGCGCCCGTAAAAGATAGCCGCGCAGACGGCGCAGACCGTAAAGGCACACATGATCGCAGTGACGATCGGATAACTGGAGCACCAAAAGGCGAGCGCCAGATAGACCACGAGCTGGGTGAGCAGGAGGACGATGCCTTGCTTTTTGGTCGCCGGGCGCGCTTCTCGCGGCGCGTCCGCAGCCGCTATGGAAGCCTCCGGTGCAGCTGCAGCCGAATCGCAAGACGCGTACGGCGCGATATCCGCGGATGCCTGGTCAGAGTCTGCTTCAGCTTTCGCATTGTCGCAAGATACAGGCAGCGCGGCAGGATCTGCTGCAGCTTCCGCTTTGATTGCGACGGGACTTACCGCAGAGTCGTCGTCGTCCGCCGGTACAGGCGCAGCCTCGCTCGCAGGATTCATCTTCGCGTACTGGCTGGTCTGCATCGGCTTCGCGATCAGCACGTGCAGTCCGGAAACGGAGCGGCTCAAGCAGACGAGCAGAATCATATTTGCGAAATCAATGCCGATGGTGATGGCGGTCGAAGTGAAGGCGAAGTACGCCAGAATATAGAATACAATGCTGATGACCGCGAAAGCACCGGTGTGACTGTCCTTGAGGATGCGCTGCCGGTCCTCGAGCGGACGGCGCGACAGGATCGCGTCCGAGCAGTCCATGAAGCCGTCCATGTGCAGGAAACCGCAGAGCGCGAACGGCAGGAAGGTCACCAAAAAAGCGACCACCAGATAAGGCAGACCGAAATAAACGGCCGCGAAATAGAGGACAGCCCAAATCGCGCCGATGATCACGCCGACAGAGGGCAGAAAACCGAGCATCAGCGGCGTCGCGTTGGTATCCCAACGCTTGCAAGGGCAGGGCAGGGCACAAAAATTACCCCACGCCATAAAAAAGCCCGTTAGATACTGTTTCATAAGTTAGAGTCCTTTCCAGTAGTGATAAAATCCGTAGCTGACTTCGATGACCTGATCGCAGCATTTGGCAAGCGCACGGTCGCACAGCGCGAGCGCCTCGCGGTAGTGGTCGGTAAAATCGTCAAAGGCAAACGCGTCCGAATAGAGATAATCCGAGACAAAGACCGTGTTTCCTGTTTGTGCGGCAAAGCGCGTGAGATCCTCCGCAATACGCGAACCGGCATCAAAATCCACACTGCCGTCTGCGCGGAACATCTCGTTGGAGAGCAGTGCCGTCACACTGTCCAGGAGAAAAACGCCGCCGCGCTCGACCGGTTGTCCGCTGACGGTTCGGCTGTCGAGGACCGCGCAGATATTTGTTCCCTGCTCAACGGTCTCAAAACCCCAGCCGTCCCGCTCGGAAAGGTGGCGGCGAATCCGCGCGCGGTCTTCGTCATCATGCGGAATCATGGTCGCCAGGTAATAGAGCGGGAGACCACCTTGGACAGCCATATCGCGCGCAAGCTCCTGCGCGTGGTAGGATTTTCCGTTTTTGCAGCCGCCGCTGATAAAGATATTCATCAGAAAAAGTTTCCTTTCTTGCCTTCTTCCAGATAGTCAGCGTCGATGGCGCCTTCCGCGAAGGTTGCCATGCCGTTCATCGTCGCACAGGCGGTTTCGATGATTTTAAAGCTGATCGGACAGCCGCTGCCCTCGCCCAGCCGCATGCCGAGGTCAAAGAACGGGCGGATGCCGAGCGCGTCCATGGCGATGAGGTAGCCCTGCTCCTTGGAGAGATGCGAGCCGAACAGATAACCGGCTGCTTTTGGCGCGAGCCGAACCGCTGCCAGCGCCGCGACAGCGGAGATGTAGCCGTCGATGACTGCCGGAAGCTTGTAATAGGCAGCGCCGAGGAAGGCACCGACCATCGCGCAGATGTCAAAGCCGCCAACCTTGGCAAGAATGCCGAGGACATCAGCGGGATCAAGTCCCCGCGTGGCTTCGTCCACAATGCGGATTTTTTTGGCGAGACCTTCGTCGTTGAGACCGCCGCCGCGGCCGACGACTTCCGCGCCGGATCTGCCGCAGAACGCGGCCAGTACGCAGGCGCTGGTGGTGGTGTTGCCGATGCCCATTTCACCCACGCCGAAGATATCGTAACCGCATCGTTTGATCGCTTCGACAGCCTCCATACCGGTCCGGATCGCGCGGAGCGCCTCGTCCTCGGTCATGGCAGGCTCCTTGGCGAGATTTTTGGTGCCGTCTGCGATGCGGCGGTTGACGATCTTTTGGGTGAGTCCTGTCTGGCAGCAGACGTCCGCGCAGACATGCTCGGTCATCTCGGGCGCATACAGCGCCTCCGGGATCGGCATTTTGACGCCAACGTCGATGACCAGCAGATCGATGCCGAAGTATTTTGCCATCGAGCTGACCCCTGTCAGATGTCTGGTAAAGTTGATGGTTTGTGAAAGCGTCACAGACTGCGGCGCGGAGGCAACGCCTTCGCTGACGACGCCGTTATCCGCGGACATGATGACGATCGCTTGCTTCTGCATATTGTTTTTGACTTTACCGGTGATGCCGGCAAGCTGTATGGAAATGTCCTCCAATCTGCCGAGCGCGCCGGTCGGCTTGGCGAGAATTTCCTGCCGCGCGCGTGCGGCCTCCATGGCGCTTTCGCTTAAATCGCCCATCTCTTCAATGGTATCTAAAATTTCGCTTAACTGTATATTTTGCGTTTGCATGGGATTCCTCCGGTGATTATAAATATTGATGTGCTTTGAGCCATGCAAGGCAGGGAAGCGGTTCCCGCGCCTCGATGGTGTAGGTTACGTCGTCCGCACAGCAGCGGTCGATGGTCTGCAAAATTTCCTGCATGTCCATGCTGCCCGCGTCAAAGGCAGCATGCGTGTCGCCGCTGCCATCGTTGTTGTGCAAGTGAAAGTGCGCGAGGTACGGAGCCAGACGCTGGATCCACTGCGTGACAGGAAGATTTTTCGCAGTCACTGCGTTGGCGTGTCCGATATCCAGACAAAGGCGGATGCGCGGATCATCGATTTGCTGCATCATATCGACGAGCATATCCGGCTCGTCCTCCAACACGTTTTCAATACAAAGCTCGAAGTCCGCGGGCTTATCGCGCAGGAAGGCTTGCCAGAACAGGGCGCCTTTTTCGGCTTGCCAGCTTTTAAAATAGATGAATGGCAGCCAGCCATTGTGCACGATCATGCGGGTTACGCCGAGCGCCGCGGCGACCGCATAGGCTTCATTTAGACGCTGCATGCCCAGCTCTCTGGCGCGATAATCAATCGCTGCCGGATAGATTTCGGTAAAAGGACCATGCAGCAGCAGCTTTTGCGGGGTGTCTGCGCCGCTTGCGTCCATGTCACGCCGGATCTCTTCGAGCAGCGCGTCGCGGTTTGACGGGTCAAGCATCTCAGAGATGCAGGTGTGATTGAGCTCCAGACCGATGCCGTACGTGCGAGCGAGCTGGGCCGCGTCGTTGGAAAAAGTTGCGATAAATAATTGGTTTTGTTTCATCATGCGTCTATTGTATCAAAAAAAAACGCGCTTTGCCATACAAACAAAAAAATTTCATGGAATTCCGCGCCCTGTGCCTTGCGGGAAGCGGCTTTTTTTGTTAGAATACTGTATAACTTAGTGAGGAAGGAAATAAATCTGATGAGTAAAAAAATGCGAAGCAATATTTTGCTGCTGATTACGGCGGCTATCTGGGGCTCTTCCTTCGTGGCGCAAAAGAGCGGCATGGACTATATCGAGCCGTTTACCTACAACGGCATTCGTACCTTGATCGGCGGTCTGGTGCTGATTCCGGTCATCTATGTGTTCGGCAAGAAGCATGCAGGGGCAGACGGCGCACCGCAGAAGATTTTTGATTGGGAAAAAGACAAGGTTTCCATCATCGGCGGTCTGTTCTGCGGCGCGGCACTCTTCGTGGCGTCCAGCCTGCAGCAGTTCGGCGTGATGTATACAACGGTCGGCAAGGCGGGCTTTATCACCACCTTGTATATTGCTTTCGTTCCGATTATCAGTATTTTTATGAGAAAACGCGTGCGGCCGATCATGTGGCTCTGCGTGCTCTTGGGTGCGGTGGGATTTTATCTGCTCTGCATGACCGAAGCCTCGCTGAAGCTGGAATTCGGCGATATGCTGGTGCTGCTCTGCGCGGCGGCGTTCGCGGTCCATATTCAGACCATTGACTATTACTCCCCAAAAGGCGACGGCATCAAAATTTCCTGTGTGCAGTTCCTGTTCGCGGGCGTGCTCGGTCTGATCTGCATGGCTATTTTTGAAACGCCGGATCTCGGCAATATTCTGGCCTGCTGGCTGCCGATTTTGTACGCGGGCGTGCTGTCCTGCGGTATCGGTTACACGCTGCAGGTCGTGGCGCAGGCAGACGCGGATCCGACCGCGGCGTCACTGATTCTTTCGCTGGAATCCGCGTTCGCGGCGATCTCCGGCGCGCTGGTGCTGCATGAAAGCATGACACTGCGGCAGCTGCTCGGCTGCGCGGTCATCTTCTGCGCGGTGATTCTTTCCAACTTACCGGAAAAACAGGCGAAACTGCCGAATGAACCGAGATAGGCAGGGCGGCGGAAGCGCAGAATTCCATAAAAATGACATACAATCAAGACAACAGAGGTGACAAGAATGATAACGAGAGACGAAGCATATGCATTGCTGAAAAAGTATAACAAAGAGGACTTCCATCTGCACCATGGCAGAATGGTCGAGGGCACGATGCGCTATTTCGCAAAGAAGCTCGGCTATGCCGATGAAGAGGAATTTTGGGGCATCGTCGGTCTGCTGCACGATATCGACTTCGAGATGTGGCCGGATGAGCACTGCAAGAAAGCGCCGGATCTGCTCAGAGAGGCGGGTGTGGACGAGGATATGATCCACGCGATCGTATCGCATGGCTACGGTCTGTGCGTCGATGTCGAGCCGGAAAAGGAAATGGAGAAGGTGCTCTTTGCCTGTGACGAGCTGACCGGTCTGATCGGGGCGGCGGCGCTGATGCGTCCGTCCAAGAGCGTACAGGATATGGAGCTCAAATCCTTAAAGAAAAAATTCAAGGATAAGCACTTCGCGGCGGGCTGCGATCGTGAAGTCATCAAGCAGGGTGCTGAAATGCTTGGCTGGGAGCTGGACGAGCTGCTCGGTGAAACCTTAGAAGCCATGAAAACCTGCGAAGAACCGGCAGAATAGAAACGAGGCAGCAACATGGAAGCACTGAAACAGCGAATTAAAACAGAGGGCGTGGCGGTCGGCTCGGACCGCATCAACGTGGATGGGTTCATCAATCATCAGATTGACACGCGCTTTATGGATGAGATCGGCGCGGAGCTTGGCAGGCGTTTCGCGGACACACCGGTGGATAAAATTCTGACGGTGGAGGCGAGCGGGATCGCGATCGCACTCGCGGCAGCAAGATATTTCGACTTCGTACCGGTGGTCTTTGCCAAAAAAGCTGCACCGAACACGATGGTCGAGGATTGCTATACGGCAGACGCGTTTTCGTTCACGAAGCAGACGAACAATCTGCTGCGTGTGGCGAAAAAACATCTGAGAGCAGGAGAACGCGTGCTGATTATCGATGATTTCCTTGCGCATGGAGAAGCGTCTTTGGCGCTCTGCAAGATCATTGAAGAGGCGGGTGCAGAGGTGGCAGGTGTCGGCATTGTCATCAGCAAAGATTTTCAGGGCGGCAAGGCCGCGCTGGAGGCACAGGGCTACCGCGTGGAAACGCTGGCCTCAGTATCCAAACTCGAAAACGGCGAGATTGAATTTGCCTGAGATTATATTTTGGCTGCAGCATGCGGGGTCTTCACTGTGTCCAGAGCCAGACCAATCAATCGATCTGTATGGTCAGCCATGAACAGCGGAATATTCAGGACATCGTCGTCCAACTTCAGGTTATCTAACGAAAAACGAATGCGAAGTTTTACCTGATCCGGAAAACGTTCCTTAAACTTTTTAAGACTGCGGCTGGCAGTGTTGTCCGCGGACTTCACCTCAATAGGGAAAATATCATTTTCTCGCTGGATCAGGAAATCAACTTCATAGGGCGGATTATTCTGACTCCAGTAACGGGGCATGACTTCAAACTGTGTAAGCAGGGTCTGCAGTACATAGTTTTCTGTCAGTGCCCCTTTGAATTCCGTGAATAGACGGTTACCCTCAACGAAAGCTGTCGGAGCAAGCTGTGCCAGACGGCGGAGGAGGCCCACATCGACCAGATAAATTTTAAATGCAGAGAGGTCATCGTAGGCTGACATCGGCAGACCGGGCGCGGAACTGCGATATACCTTGTGAACAAGACGCGCGTCTACCAACCATTGGAGTGCATCCTCGTATTCTCGTGCTCTTGCACCTTCTTTGACGACTTTATAAAGAAATTTCTTGTTTTCTCGGGCAAGCTGAGATGGGATGGACTTCCAAATCATTGAGATCTTCGGAAACTCACTGGCATTGGGATGCTTTGCGAAGTCACGCTCA
>URWB01000090.1 GCA_900551415.1 uncultured Eubacteriales bacterium | reverse complement strand
TGCCAAACTGCAAAACGATTGCTATCTGCAATCAGAAAGGCGGCACAGGCAAAACGACCACAACGGTCAATTTGGGTGTCGGGCTTGCACGACTCGGCAAGAAGGTACTCCTTGTAGATGCCGACCCGCAGGGCGACCTCACAACTTGCCTTGGGTGGCGAGATAATGACAGTCTTACGACGACCATTACCGATAAGCTATCCGGGGTTATCCGTGAAGATCATACAGACCCACGAAGCGGCATTCTGCATCACGAGGAAAATGTCGATCTGCTCCCTGCCAACATCGAGCTGTCTGCTATGGAAATGATGCTTGTCACCGCAATGAGCCGTGAAACCATTCTGAGAAGCTATCTGAGCAAGGTCAAAGACAATTATGACTATGTACTGATTGATTGTATGCCTTCGCTCGGTATGGTAACTCTGAATGCTTTGGCGGCGGCAGATAGCGTAATCATTCCCGTGCAGGCGCAATATCTTCCGGCAAAGGGAATGACCCAACTGATGCAGACCATTGGAAAGGTCAGGCAGTACATCAATCCGAGCCTGCGAATCGACGGTATCCTATTGAACATCGTAGATAACCGCACCAACCTCGCAAAAAGCACTGCCGACGCACTGCGAAAGAACTTTGGGAGCGTTATTAAGATATACCGTTCCTCCATTCCTATGGCAGTGAAAGCCGCAGAGGTTGCTTCCAAGGGCGTAAGCATCTACAAGTATGAGCCGAGCAGTCCTGTTGCAAAGGCTTATGCTGAGTTCGCAAAGGAGGTGTCTGCCGATGGCAGGAAGAAAGAGCGACTTCACTCTGCCGACGCTCGATGACCTGTTTTCTACACAGGAGCTTCGGGACGATGCCAAGCTCAGTAAAATCCGAGATATTCCCCTTGAGCTGATCGACGATTTTCCCGACCACCCATTTAAGGTGCGGGACGACGAGGATATGATACAGCTTGTGGAGAGCGTCAAGGAGCGAGGAGTCATTACTCCGGCTACCGTCCGTCAGAAAGAGGACGGCAGATATGAGCTGATTTCCGGTCACAGGCGAAAACGGGCTTGTGAACTTGCCGGATTTGAAGCGGTAGGCATCGCCATCGCCGCCACTGGCGTTTGCTTCGTGCAGCGTGTAGGCGGAAGCCGCCTCTGCGGTATCCACCATGCCGAGGTTTGGCACCGCAGGCAGCAGCATCGCAAGCGCAAGCAGCACCGCCAGCAGCTTTTCTTTGCATGTTCTTCTTGTTTTCATGTTTCCTCCTGTTTTCTCTTTCATATTTTTTATCTCAAAGAAAAAAGCGCAAGAACGATGTCTTACGCTTCTTTCGTAAAAGGGTTGTTGGGACGGGCGATGCCCGTCCATGTCTGGCTGCCAAGGCTTTTCCCGGCAGCCATATGCTATATCCATTTTTCCTTATCCAAGGCAATGAAAAGGCAGCATCCTTTCGATACTGCCCTCTGTATTTGCCTACTTTCTACCACAAGAAGAAGCCCTTGTAGTAGGTTTCCGGTCCCTCGCTCTTATTGAAGGCATCCTGCCAGTCTCCCGGCGCGACGCGGGAAATGTAGATATATCCTGCTTCGCTGCCGCCTTGCTCGACTACCTGCCCGATATATCTTGCAATGACAGGTTTCAGTCCGGCAATGACCTGCTCCTGCTTGGAGTAGATGGAAAAGCCCGGCCACTCGCCGTCGGAATAGTAGTTTGCTTCCCACGGCGCTTCGGTGCGGCTGTCATCGTAGTGCCAGCGTGGTTCGTTTTTGGCTGCGTAGTCTATCATATATTGCCGCAGCTCCTTGAAAATCTCATCCAGATTCAGCGTTTCTTTCAGCGTGTATGGCTCGGACCAAGCGCCGTAGACCTTCCTGCCGTTTACCTTGCGGTAAGCGCGGACGCGAAACTCGTAGATGCTGTCGTCCTGCACCAGTTCCGTTTCTACTTGGTTTTTACCAACCATTGTTTCCGTAAACTTTTCTACCGTCATTTTCTTTTCAATGACTTTCCCGTTTTCCATGTACGTCTTTGTTACATAGCCGGACGGGTACATTTTTTTCATTTTCGCAAGGCACTGCTTGTATGTTTCAAGCGTACATTTCCTGCCTTCCTCATTGTATGTGTAGCTTCGGAATCCGGTTTCCTTGCCGTTTTTAATCTGATTGATCTGCGCCTCGTAGTCGGTCGCGCCGCGCACCGTTGTGAAGCTGACGGCAATCGTTACCGTAGAATTACTTGGCGCGTAGGCATCGGTGACTTTCACCTTGGCAGGCTTTGCATAGGCGGACAGGATGGTGCTATACTTACTGTATACGGTCTTTCCGCCGATCTTTTTGTAGGCGCGGAGTTTGTAATAATACCTTGTGCCGCAGGTGCGTCCGGTATCGGTGTAGGTCGCGCTGGATGCGCCTTTCACCGTCGCAATCTTCGCATACTTTCCGGACTTTGACGTAGCCCGGTAAATCTGATAGCCGTCCACGCCACTCATCGGCTCCCACGAAAGCCGCAGCTTATCATAGCTTGCGGAAGTTACCTTCGTAAAGTCCACCTTCGCCGCTTTCAGCTTACTGCTCGTCCACTTCACAGATGCAGCCGCCGGATCTGCACTGATGAGCATGATCTCATCTTCCCCATTCTGACTTACGCTTTCCGTCTGCGCCATGGCGGGCATCGCCGAGGCAAGCATTACAGTTGTCAGTACCGCCGCCAAAAGCAACCTAAAGTTCTTCTTCTTCATTTTTCCTGTTCCTTTCCTTTCAGATTTTATCGTATGTTCTGTATTTTTGCGGGAAATGTTCTTCCCGTTTTGCTTATCTATATAGATTATATGCGGCTTTTCTTAGAAATGTTTGCGGAAAAAATATTTTTTTAGAAAAGCCCCTGTTTCTTAGATAGATGCGCGTTTTTTCGATTTTTTCGGAAGTCGATGCGCGTTGGAATTGCAATCCTTTTCGGAGTTGCGCAGTGGCTGCGCAAAACGATCTCTCCAAGTGAAAATGAAAAAACTGATTATCGTTTGACATTTTTTCTGTCATGGTGTATTATATTAGATAAGAAAAGGATTACCGCTTTTGGTCGGGCGGTCAGTCCCGAAGGTTTAGACCGTCAAACGCTTGTTTGGCGGTCGTAGTTTATTTTTGACTCTTTTTGCAAAGAGCGATGATACCTACGATGAGGATTCCTATCTGAATCATATCAGAAAAAGTTACTGTCATCATAGTACCACCTCCCCTCTATGTAAATAAAGGGGACCAAACCGCCTAGCAGGTAATCCTTATCTCTATTCTACATTATTTTTTTCTTACCGACAAGCCTCTTTTCTTTCGCGCAGCTTCTCAAAGCTTCTTGGAACCAAACTCTTTTCGGAAGTCGATGCACCTTGGAATTGCAATCCTTTTCGGATTTGCGCAGTGGCTGCGCAAGATACTCGATTTGTTCCCGTCACTTGAAAGACCTGCTGAAAAAAACAGTGCGGAATTTAGGATGAAAGTGCGCATAACGAAATCTGAGATTTCTACGCGCACATGGTGTTCACTCATGAGCGCTGCTTCGCAAGGTGCTTTTGTCTTGATTCCGGAAATATCGCACAGCGATATTTCCATGCATAATAAAAAAATAATTTCCCTTTATAAGGAAAACGGTCAAAGAAAAAGCGCCTCTGTTTTTCGATATGCTTACTTGTCAGTTTTTTCTCATCCCAGTATTCCCTTTTATTAGACACATTTAACACGTATCATTCAACTAAAATCTGCGCAAAAAGCAAATCCCGCGTCGGCAATCGGTATGTGATCCGACCGCCTGTCACGGGATTTGGTATGATTTTCTTTTTTGGAACTTGATTATTATGTGTTTTTTACTGCATTCGCGCGTGCTATCTCGCGTTTGCTGCAGTTGCTTTGCGTTGGAAGAACTTGATGATCTCCACAATCGGAATGACTAAGAACGCCAAGCCGAGCGCGATTGCGTATTCCGTCAAGCTGATATGCTCAAACTCAAACGCGTCTGCGAGGAACGGCACATAGATAACCAGGGTCGTCGCCGCGAAGCTGGCGATCGAGGACCAGATCAGCGCCGGGTTCATGTATTTCATATGCAGCAGACTGTCTCTCTGCGAGCGCATGTTGAAGCTATGGAAAATCTCTGCCATCGACAAGGTCAGGAATGCCATGGTCGTTCCATCCGGACTGGTCGTAATTTCCCAGACACCTGCCTCGATATAGTGACCGATAAAGTACGCCGTAAGCGTGAGTCCTGCTAAGATGACACCCTGATAGAGCATGTCAATACCTAAGCCTCCGGCGAAAATGCCGTCGTCGGTCTTACGCGGTTTTCTCTGCATGATATCCGCTTCCGGACGTTCCATGCCGAGCGCCAGCGCAGGGAAGCAGTCTGTAATCAGATTGATCCACAGAAGATGTACCGGCTGCAGAATGACGAAGCCCAGCATCGTTGCCGCGAAAATACTCAGCACCTCACTCATGTTCGATGCCAGCAGGAACTGGATCGACTTGCGGATATTGTCGTAGATACGGCGCCCCTCGGCAACCGCTCCAACGATAGTCGCGAAGTTGTCATCTGCCAATACCATGTCCGCGACATTCTTGGTCACATCGGTTCCGGTGATTCCCATACCGACACCGATATCCGCGGATTTGATGCTAGGCGCATCGTTAACGCCGTCTCCGGTCATGGCTGTGACATAGCCCTTCTTTTTCCACATGTTGACGATGCGCACCTTGTGTTCCGGCTGTACACGCGCGTAAACGCTGATATGCTCAATTTCTTTTTCAAATTGCTCGTCATCCATCTCGTTGAGCATCGCGCCGGTAATGGCATGGTGGGTATCATCTAAAATTCCTAACTCCCTGCCGATAGCCGATGCCGTATCGATGTGGTCTCCTGTAATCATAATCGGGCGGATGCCTGCCTCATTGCATTTGGCTATCGCGGCTTTGACCTCCGGCCTTACCGGGTCGATCATGCCCTCCAGACCGATGAAGCAAAGATCCTGCTCCACCGCCTCCGGCGTCAGCTCTGTCGGCATCTCATCGTAAATTCGCATCGCCGCCATCAATACACGCAGCGCGCGATCCGCCATTTGCTTATTGGCTGCCGCGATGTTCGCGCGATCCGCGTCGGTCATCGGCACAGCCTGTCCATCTCTCCAGATCTTCGTGCATTTTTTTAGCACCTCATCCGGCGCTCCCTTTGTATATTGAAGGATCTTTAATTCGTCTTTATCCTCGTGCAGCGTTGACATCATCTTACGGCCGCTGTCAAACGGCACCTCGCCGATACGCGGCAGCGCCATCTCCAGAGCCTGTTTTTCCATACCAAGCTGATGCGCGTAATTGACCAGCGCGCATTCCGTCGGTTCCCCGATCGCAGAATCGCTGCCTTCCTCAATCCGCGCGTCGCTGCAAAGTGCCATCGCGGATGCGAGCAATGCTTGATCATCGCCGTAAGCATCGACAACCGTCATTTTGTTCTGTGTCAGAGTACCGGTCTTGTCAGAGCAGATAATCTGCGCGCAGCCGAGCGTTTCAACCGCCGTCAGTTTACGGATGATCGCATTCTGCTTGCTCATATTGGTCACGCCGATCGAAAGCACGATGGTCACAACCGCAGCCAAACCTTCCGGAATCGCCGCAACAGCCAGACTGACCGCAATCATGAAGGTATCCAAAAGTACCTTTCCGTCCAAACTGCCCGCACGTAAAAGGCTGACGGCGAAAATGATGACGCAGATAGCCAGCACCAGCACCGTCAAAATCTTGCTGAGCTGTGTCAGCTTGATCTGCAGAGGCGTTTTACCTTCCTGCGCCTGTGCCAGCGCGTCCGCGATCTTACCCATTTCGGTATCCATACCGGTCGCGCAAATCACTGCCGCGCCCCTGCCGTATACGACCGTGCTGCCCATATAGACCATGTTCTTGCGGTCACCGAGCGGGACGTCTTTTGCCTCTCCCGCGTATAAAACATCGGTGGTTTTCGTTACCGGCACACTCTCTCCGGTCAAAGCCGCCTCTTCAATCTTCATGCTGGCGCATTCGATGATGCGTCCGTCTGCCGGAACCGCGTCACCTGCTTCCAAAAGCACGACATCCCCGACGACCAATTCTTCACTTTTTACCTGTTCGATTCTACCGTCGCGCAAAACCCTGCTGGTTGCCGCCGCCATCTCCTGCAGCGCCTCAATGGCCTTTTCCGCCTTGCTTTCCTGATACATGCCGAGCAGCGCGTTGATAACAACAACCGCCAAGATAATGATGACGTCCGCGAAGCTTTCGCCCGCGTAGAACGAGGTTACGCCGGACACCGCCGCCGCCGCGATCAGCACCAGAATCATCGGGTCTGCCATCTGCGACAGGAAACGCTTAAGCAGCGAATCCTTCTTTGCTTCCGCGAGTTTGTTTTTTCCGTCCCGCGTCAATCTCCGCTGGGCTTCCGCCCCCGTCAAGCCCTTCGCGTTCGATTCGATCGCGGTAAAAACTTCTTTGACACTTTTTAAATAGTATTGCATCTCCAATCCTTTCCCGGTAAGCCGTCATACAAAAAAGACTCCTACCATATAACATCAATTATACGGTAAAAGTCTTACTATTTCAGACACTCGCGAACTGTCAGAATGCAGTTGGGATGACGCAAGTACCGCACCTTTTGATGCCAGTTACTCCCTTTTACATGCATAATATTTTACACATGCGTGGATTGTTTGTCAAGATTTTTTTTGCGTTTATACTTTTCTTGGCGAATCTTTAACGCATAGGCACGCGCTCTTCCGGCTTTGGAAAATCTACAGTCTCCACGAGCGGCTCAAGGCTGAGGTTCTTCCAGATTTTCACGTTCAGTTCCGTCTGGAAGCGCAGAAGCAGGCTCATCAGGATTACCAATCCCAGTGTGATCATCAGATTTTTCATCGCGCAGCCCTATCCTCCCCTCGGCTTGATACATAAAAAAATTGTCTTCTTCCCGTATTCCCAGCGCGGCCGCAGGTCCGATCACGCCTCGAACCGGCGCGCTGACCTTATAAACCCCGTCCGCGCGCGTTTCTGTCGTGACCTCTCGCGCGCTGCAGCGCAGAGCGGCAGCGATCTTCGTTTTTAAATCCTGTACTGCGTCCTCACTGATTTCCTGCGCGCGTTCGGCAGTCTGCCTGAAGCTTCTCACTGCGTACTCCGCCCCCATCACGCGCGTATAGCTCGTCTGATTGGCGGTAAATTGCAGCAAAAACATCATCAAAACCAAGACGGACGCGATTGTCGTCATCATATCTTTCATCCGTAAACCTCCATGGTCTTGAGCATCGCGCGGCCGGAAACCGACTTGAGGCTGTCCGGACTGTCGCCTGCCATCATCTCAAAGATCAGCGCACCCAAAAGGATACAGCCGATCAGTACCAACAATTGTTTCATCGTCCTTCACCTCACATTCCGCCGGAGCCGCTCTGTCCGCCCCCAAAATTGACAGCGTCCATGATGGCAGTCGTGCCTTCCTCCATGATATCGCTGGCAGTGCTCTTGAGTGAATGATCATCTCCCAGCACCAGTGAATTGACAATGAAGGCACCGAGCAAGATCGTGCCGATAATAATGATTAAGTTTTTCATAGACTTTTCCTACCTTTCTTGTGATCCCAATGTTTGAGATGAAATGTCAGCAAAATGTACATCAAAATAATTTCGTTACGCATGTCCCGTATATCACCCCCCGAACAAAAGCACATTCACGATTTTTGCCGCGCTTAGAACAGTGTCTGCAGCGTATCCAGCGTCTGCAGGAAAACAACGACGACCGTAAAATTAATCAGCATGGCAAAGATCGCCGCGCTTGACCACAGGGTGATGAGCAGACTGTTCCTCTGCACGCGTTTCATCGCCGCGGTCACGCGCTTTTCGATCATCATATTTTGAAACACCCGCATCTGGGTTGTCAGCTCCGCGGGATTGATTTCATCAAGCTTCGACAAAATTGAGGCAAAATTTTTGCCTGCCTTCGTTCCTACCGCCTCCGCGAAAAACTCGAAGGCCTCCTGATCCTGCCCTCCGCGGTACAGCGAAAGCATGCCTGCGTACGCCGGTCTCAATCTGACCGCGTGCCGCAGCAACATCTCATAAATCGCATCCGCGGACAGAGATTTTTGTTGTTTCACGATTGCCAGATTTTTCAAAATGATACAACTGTCATAAAGCTCGCCCTCCGGGCTTCCTCGCAAACGGCTGCGCAGAAGCATCCCCAATCGCTGTAAATCCTGTCTCGCGCGCCGCAGTCCTGCTTTTCCTTTCATTATGATTCCTCCTTTACAGATCCAGCCTGCCGCGGCTGATAAATCCGTATATCAAAAGTCCGCCGACATACAACATGAGAGAAATTACAAACCAGCTCAATCCGGTTTGGGTCTGAAATTGATAGTAAAAAAACTGCCGCGGTGTCAAGCGAAAGTAGAAGATGGCGCCGATGACCGTCAGCGCGTAGCACAGCGGCGCCAGATAGCGCAGGATCATTGCCGCTTCGTGGTTTTCACGTCCGGCGTATTCATCGATCTTTCGCGCCTGCAGCATCGTATCAGCCAGATCCTGCAGCGCGGCGGTAATTTCCGTTCCCGTCGTCAAAGCAAACCATAGATTAGCCGCCAGGATATTGCCCCATGAGGTTTGCAGGGAAAGACGAAATTCCTCCAACAATCTTGCGGTTTCGACATCGGTGCTGCCGCGATTCAAACCTTTGGATAAAGAAAAAAGCAGCCGCTTTGCGTGCGGTGCTTCCTTCATTGTTCGCGCCGACACCTCGATGGCTCGCCGCATATTCAAATAGCAGATTTTATAGTTTTCCAACAGTTCCGTCAATAAAATTTCACCCTCTCTGGAGGCCGCGGCTCGCTTTCGCTGCAGGATCAGCCGCAGTCCGGCATAAGGCAGCAGCATTACCAGCAGCATCGCTTCCAAGGTCAGATTTAATGAGATCCGATGACCCAGCAACAAAATCACAAGTCCGCCGCAGACCCCGCAAAGCACTAAAAAAGCCTTCAATCCTCTTTCACTGCCGATTCCCAACGTCAGCTGGAGCAGTGTCTTAAGATGATGAGAGAGAAGATCTTCCTTGCCTTTTCCCGTAAGACCGCTCTCCTCCTCGATCACCTCCATGCGCTGCAGACTCTCATACCATGCCGTGAGAGCCGCATGCAGCGCGCATGCGATTTCAATCGCCTCCTCCCAGAACAAGGTCAAAATTCCCGCGGCAAGAAGCAAAAGCAGACAGCCCTCTGTCATGACTGCACCTGCCCTTTCTCCGGCGCGTGCTCCGTGCGATTACCTTCAAAATAGCGCGGATAAACGGTCGATTTTCCCATCAGCGGATTGCGTGCCGCGAGTTCCTTGAGTTTGATCTGCATCTCTTCTACCTCCTTTGGATATAACAGTCCTATTTTCTTCTTATCCTCCCCAAAATGCGCGTTCCAATTCCATCTTTCCGTTCGCGGGTCATATTGACAGATGGTATGAATCGCGATACGCCCACTCTCCGGCTCGCTGCAGTATTCCACAATCTGCCTCAGCTTTTTTTTGGAACGATCCGCCTCCTCCTGCGCGAACTCGAACAGATAATGAAAATTCTTGCAGATTTGTCGAATCAGATTTTGTTCGCTGCCCCCGTAACGGCTGCAGATTCTGGTCGCCATCCGGTAAGGCAGTCCTATCGGATCCTGCGTATGAATCGTGCATTTGCAGCGGCGCGTACCGATAGATGTGATTTCCAAAGCCAGACGATAAGCTGCCGCGTCTCGCATTTCTTCAAGCAGTACGTAATCGTTATCGCCGCGCAGCAGGGACTTTGTCAAGGCTTCCAACTCGTTTTCTCCGTCCGCGACAATCTGCATGATCGGCGCTTCCGGCATCAACACATGCCATGGTGTTTCCGGATCGGTCGAGATTGCCAGTCCCTCCAGGCGCGGGTCTTCTTCTTTCTGCCAGATTTGCAAAAAAGTCGTCTTGCCGCTGCGCACCGGTCCGCCGATTAAAATATTAAAACCGACACGAATCATGCCGCGAAACAGTGGGATCGCTTCCTTAGGAATCGTTCCCAACTCCGCCAAATTCTCTAAGGTAAGCTCCTTGAGCAGGTATTTACGGAATACCATGATATCCTGCTCCGGCTTGGTGCGTTCTCCCGCGTAAATGGTAACGCGTATGCCATTATGCAGGTAAATCTCATGAAACCCTTTTTCCGCGCGTTCCTGCGGGGTGGAAAGCAGGAG
>URWB01000089.1 GCA_900551415.1 uncultured Eubacteriales bacterium | reverse complement strand
TCGCATGGCTTCAGAGGACAGCGGCATCAGCGAGGCGCTGTTCAACCTTACCGATGAAAAGCTGGAGGATAAATTCCTGCGAAAGCATGGAATCTCCAAGGGAACCCTGGTTTCTCAGCCGCAGCCGGACAGACTGACAAAGGAGGAACTCTTTCAGTTTCAGTCTGAGATTATTCGGCGTGTCGCGGATCTGGAGGAATCCTGCATCATCATCGGCCGATGCGGGCAGTACATCCTGCGCGACCGTTCCGATTTGGTCAGAATCTTTATCCACGCGGATCAGGAGTACTGTATCGAAAAGCTGATGAACCGCTATGGAATCAGCAGAGAGGAGGCAGCGCGCCTCCGCGAAAAGACAGACGCGAGCAGAGCCGCCTACCACAAACACTATACCGGAACCGAATGGCTGGATGTACGCAATTACGACCTGTCGCTCGACACCTCCAAGCTGAGTCAGGACGAATGTATCCGCATCGTTTCCGCCTATATCAAAAACAGATAAGGACAAAAGCGCGTAATGAAATACAGATTTCTATGCGCTGATATCGCCCATAATTGAGTGATATTCCGCAAGGTGTTTTTGTCGCATAACAAGACAAAAGTGTGCAAAACGGAACCTGAGATTTCTTTGCACACATGCCTGCCATGCGTGGCAGGCGCTCCGCAAGGTGCTTTTGTCGATATTCCGGAAATATCGCAAACGATATTTCCATGCATAATAAAAAAGAGAGATAAGATTGCATTTATCTATAAAAACCGAGCCTCTCCGCGCGTGCATAGATTCGCGTGGGGAGGCTCGGTTTTTTTGACGAAGGCGCGGCGCCTAAAATCTTCACGCAGAAAGGCCGAAGAAGGCAGCTAAAAAATTTTGTCAAAAAGCGAAAAAATTTTGCGAAAAGGTCTTGACAATTGAATATGCATTCAACTATAATAGGGATAACAGTTGAGCGATGGCTCAACCAAATGAAAGATATGCGCGAAAGCTGTGAGGGGCGCCTGTGGATCGCGGGTCGCCCGCGGAAATCGCGGCGAAAGCGAAAGCAAAGGTATGAAACAGAACGAAACGGAGGAAATAATCATGAAAAAGACCTATTTACTGGAAGGGCTGGATTGCGCGAACTGCGCGGCTGAGGTAGAAAGAAACGTCGCGAAGCTCGACAACGTCAACAGCGCATCGGTCAATTTCCTGACACTCAAAATGGTGCTGGATGTCAACGAGGATCATTTTGACGAGACCTATAAAAAGATTGTCAAGACGGTAAAAAAGACTGAACCGGACGTTGAAATCAAGGAACTTTAGGCGAAGCGCGAGAGGCGCGCAGATTAAATTTGAGGATTGCACGCGAGGTGAGTGAAGATGAAAAAGAGAATCAGAAGATTGGGAATCGGGGCGGCGCTTTTCGCTGTGGCGCTGCTGCTTCCGGCGGAGCCACAGGCACTCAAGCCGGGAATGTATCTGGCGGCCTATTTGATCGTCGGCTGTCAGGTGCTATTGAAGGCGCTTCGCAATATCAAAAGAGGTAAGATCTTTGACGAAAACTTTCTGATGGCGGTCGCCTCGATCGGCGCTTTTGTCATCGGCGAATATCCGGAAGCGGTTGCCGTCATGCTGTTTTATCAGATTGGGGAACTGTTTGAGGACTACGCGGTCGGCAAATCGCGGAGGTCGATTACCGAGCTGATGCAGATCCGGCCGGATTACGCGAATCTCAAGCTCGCGGACGGCAATATCAAAAAGGTCGATCCAAACGAGGTGAAAATCGGCGATCTGATCGTCATCAAGCCCGGCGAAAAGGTTCCGCTGGACGGCATTGTGCGCGAGGGCTCATCCATGCTGGATACCGCGGCGCTGACCGGAGAGTCCGTTCCGCGCGCTGTGCGCGAGGGGGAAGAGATCCTCAGCGGCTGCATCAACCAGAGCGGACTTTTGGAGGTCGAGGTTAAAAAGGTATTCGGCGAATCTACCGTCAGCAAGATTCTCGAGCTGGTCGAGAACGCGACCAGCCAAAAGGCAAAGATGGAGAATTTTATCACGCGCTTCGCGGCCTATTATACACCGGCCGTCGTAGGGGCGGCAGTGGCACTGGCGCTTTTGCCGCCGATTCTGATCGGCAGCGGGCTGATCGGCGGCGCGGCGGGCTTCAGCGGCGCGCTGCTTAGCAAATGGGTCTACAGAGCCTTGGAGTTTTTGGTTGTTTCCTGTCCATGCGCGCTGGTCATTTCCGTTCCGCTGAGCTTTTTTGGCGGCATCGGCGGTGCGTCCAAGATCGGCCTTCTGGTCAAGGGCAGCAACTATCTGGAGGCGGCGGCATACGCGGAGTATGTCGTTATGGATAAGACCGGTACGCTGACGAAGGGTGTTTTTCAAGTAGAAAAGGTAGAGACCCGCGGCACGCTTTCCGCGGAAGCACTGCTCAAATACGCGGCCTACGCGGAGGCAAACTCCAACCATCCGATCTCGGTATCGCTGCGCGAGGCTTATGCATCACCTGCAGCGGAAGCAGATGCGCAGAGCCGGCACGAAAGCCAGGGAGAGAGCGAAAACCGGAGTCAAAGCGCGCGGCAGACACAGCGCAAGCGAGTGATTGACAAATCGCTGATCGGCAGTGTTGAGGAAATTGCCGGACATGGCGTCGCGGCGGAGATCGAAGGGCATCAGGTCCTGGTTGGCAATCAGAAGCTGATGAGACGGAAAAATATCACCTGCCCTGCCGCGGAGGCTGTCGGGACGGTCGTGCATATCGCGGTAGACGGTAAGTATGAGGGGTATATTACCATCGCGGACCAGATCAAGGAGGACGCCGCGGCAGCGATTCAGGGACTCAAAGCAAGAGGAATCAAGACAGTTATGCTGACCGGGGACAGCAAGGCTGTCGCAGAACGCGTCGGCAAGGTGCTTGGTGTAGACGAGGTACACGCAGAATTACTGCCGGAGAATAAGGTGGAGGAGGTCGAAAGACTGCTCGCCGCGAAATCCAAAAAAGGCAAGCTCTTATTCGTCGGTGACGGCATCAATGACGCGCCGGTACTGGCCAGAGCCGACGTGGGCGTCGCGATGGGCGGTCTGGGCTCTGACGCAGCGATCGAAGCGGCGGACGTGGTCATCATGACCGATGAGCCTTCCAAGCTTTTGAATCTGATGGATATTGCCAAAAAGACGCTTGTCATCGCGAAGCAGAACGTCATCTTCGCACTGGCGGTCAAGCTGCTGGTGCTGGTGCTCTGCGCGGTCGGTCTTGTCAATATGTGGGCTGCCGTATTCGCGGATGTCGGAGTATCCGTTCTGGCGATTCTGAACGCGATGCGGGCGCTGAAGACCGCGCAAAAATAGAAGAAAGGATGGGGCAAAAGCGCCTTGACAGGCAGATTTCCGGCTGCCTGGTTCAGAAACTCTGCAGATGACTATTCTGTCAGCTGCTCGATGGTCGGATGTACATGGTAGAAGTCACGAAGCGCTTCATATTGGCGCTGCGCGGCTTCTTTTTTTGCTTTGGCGGCGGCGCCGACCGCGTTGGATTTGACCGCTTTGATCATGATGTTGCGCGCGGTATGTTCAAGAGAAGTAAATTCAATCATGGAGACATGGTAGCCGCAGGCCTCCAGTTTGAGTCCGCGCAGTCCGTCTGTCAGATATTCGGTCAGGCGGTCTTTGAGAATTCCATGTTTGAGCATCGGCTGGTGCAGCTCGTTTTTGATCTGCTTGAACAACTCATGCTGGCAGCAGGGTACGCTGAGAATGACTTTCGTATTCCACTTGACCGCGTTGATCAGCGCGTAGTCGGTTGCGGTGTCGCAGGCGTGCAGCGTCACCACCATGTCCGCGTGGCTGCCGGTATAGTCAGCGATATCACCCTTGAGAAACTTGAGCTCGTCATATCCGAGATCCGCGGCGACCCGATTGCAAAAGTCGATGACATCTTCCTTGAGATCAAGCCCGATGATCTCGACCTCGCGCTTCTGCAGGATCTTGAGGTAATAATAGATCGCGAAGGTCAGATACGCCTTGCCGCAGCCGAAGTCGATGATGCGCAGCGCACGGTCCTTCGGCAGAGCCGGAAAAACATCTTCGACGATCTCAAGATAGCGGTTGATCTGGCGGAATTTCGCGTAGGACTTCGGAAAAACCTTTCCCTCCGGACTCATCACGCCGAGGCGAATCAGAAAGTCGCAGGGCACGCCGTCCGGAATCAGATAATGCTTTTGGCGGTTGTGCGCGAGCGCGGACGCCGCGGACGCGCCGACAGAAGCGGTAAGAGCGCACGGCTTTGACAGCGATGCCCGGGCCGCGATGCGGTCTGACTGTTCGGTATGAGGACTGCTGCCGCGATCTGCTCCTTCGCAGTTAAAATCGCTGCCGCTGCCGCACTTTGTCTGCTCACAGCTGAGATCGTTACTGCTGCCGCTGCCCTCGCGCCGAAGTTTTTTACCGCGCTCCGCCTGCTCGGCTTGCGGCGTTCTGCGGATCGCAGGACGCTCCGGTCTGGCGGCAAGCACCTGGATCTGCTCGGTCGGCGTGAAGATGTTGATCTGCTTGAAGTCCTGCTCGCAGAGCGCAAGGCACAGGGCCGCGGCTTCCGTGAGCGGAAGGTTTCGGTGGGTTACCTTTTTGGGATAGGTATATTCTGCCTGACAGCAGAGCTCCCCACCGAGCAGGATCGGCCGCAGAATCACTTTTTGATATTCCAAAGATTTTTTGCGTTTATCCGAAAAAATAATTTTTTGAAACTTGCCTTCATCGCAAAGCTCCGAGAATAGTTTTGTTAGCGAAAGAGTCTGGTTCATATAGTTTTTGCCTTTCTGACGGAGAAGGTTACAGGGCGCGCGGCAAAATACGGATTCCTGCGCGCGGATGTCTGCCGCGGTCACGCACGGCGCGAAAGCGGGAACAAAGTATGCCTGCCGACGCGGCGTACAAGCGCCGGCGGGCAGGCATGAAATCATAACTGCTGACTGATAGGATCAGCAAAAAAAGTCAAAGGGTTTTGATTGATTTTTTAACCGAGTAAGTGCCGTTGACCGTATGCCTGTGGTAGGTACGATAGGCACGGACACGATATTGATAGGTCTTGCCGGATTTGGCTTTGACATCGCGATAGGACAGGGTGTTGGTCGTCTTAACCAGCTTCCATGCGCTCCACTTTTTGCCGTTTTTCACTCTGCGGTAGACCTTGTAGCCGGAGGTTTTGGAAACCGGGCGCCATTTAAAGGTGTTTGTGCCGCGTCCGCTTACTCTGAGGTATTTGATCTTTGGTCTGCTGAGCGGGGTCGTAACTGACTTCGCAGCGGATGGCAGACTTTCGTACAGCGTGCCGCCGACAGTACGCAGGGAAGTGCAGCGATAATAGTATTGAACGCCGGGTTCTGTCTCGACATCCTCATAGAATCTGTCGTCAAGCTCCGAGGCGATCAGCTCCCATTTGCCGCCTGCCGGCTTGCGGTATAGATTGCAGCTTTCCGCTTTGTCCGGCATGGACCAGGTCAGAACCGGATCTCCGAATTCGTTCCGCGTAGGCGAATCCGGCGTCGGCGCCGGCGCGGCGTAGAAGCGCTCCGCATCGAAGAAATGCACCTCATAGCTGACCGGCTCGTCGAGGCCGGCGATGTAAACGAAGAAACGATCCCCATCCCTGTATTCGTCTATGCTGGCAGGACGGAAGATGATACAGCCCTTCTGACCATAGGCCGCGTTGTTGACGTAGAAATCACCGTCCGCGGAGTACGAACTGAAGGTCCAGGATTTTCCGTCGGAAAAACGCACCATGGAAACGACCACGCCGGAGGTGTCCAGTTCCTCGCCGACAGAAATACTCCATGCGGAGGAAGGACTGAAATAGCTGGTCGGCATATTGCGCGCGGGCCAGCAGACACCGGTATAATCGCTGTCGCGGTTCTCCCGGTCGTAGACGTACATCGCCTGATAGGTGCCCTTGTTTCCGGTAACAGAGCCGAAGCCTGTCATGCTCATCGCCGGATTCAGAATCCAGCGGCGGTGGCCGAGCGTGCTGAGATTGTTCGCGTCGCTGTCGTCCATCCAACCGGTAAGGATCGACCATTTGAGGCTGTTTTCGCTCCAGGAGGTCCACGAAATATTAGAATGCTGTGAGCCGTCATAGCCCTGCTTTGCGAGAGCTTGATCCATCGATGCCGGCAGGGCTGGCGTGTGCGTCAGCTTGCCGTTGACATAGTTGACGAGCGCGGAAGCCTGCGCCAGCTGACTGTATTCCTCCGAGATATAGAGGTTGGAAGAAATACCGGCAATATAGCGTATCGTCTTGATGGTATTGAGCGCCGCTGCTTCCTCTGATTCCGCGAGCCTGCCCGCCTCGTAAGGCGCGGAGGTCTTTGGCGCAGTCAGATAGTCGGTTTCATGGGTCTTGCCCGTAGACTTTCCGTCTTCGTCAAAGTAGATATCTCCGGTCGGATGCTCCTGCATGAATTTGACGATATCCTCCTTGCTCGGTGTCTTGACCGTAATCAGGCTGCTCTTGGAGCTGCCGGACGCCGCGAAGGCCGGGCATGGCGTGGAAATGGAAGTTACGAGCAGCGCGGCGCTCACCAGCAGCGCGGTGAAAGCGCGGCGCGACCTGCTTCGATGTATGTGCATGTGTGTTTTCATAAATCAGTTCCCCAAATTTTCCCCTAAGATATAAAAGATATCAGCGCCGCGTCCGCGTTTGCTCCGCGGCAACGGTATCAACCTTATTATAGCGTAAAATCATCTGTTCGTAAAGTGGGAGAAAGGAGAAAGAAAGGTCGAAAAATGGGTGAAAAAACACAAGAAAATCTGTGAAAAAGCACAACAAAACCTTGCGATTTGAAGGGTTTTGTGATAAAATAATTACATGTTCGTTAAAATATGTGAAGAAGACCTAAAAATATTCTGAATTTTTGATATAATAAACAAATTTCTCAGAAAACGGCAGCAAATGTAAAATTCACAGACAAAAAAGACACAGCATGAATGAAATAAAGGAGAAAAAATGGAAAATGGTCTTAACAAAAAATACGGATTACTGACCGCAATCTGCATGGTTGTCGGTATTGTTGTCGGTTCCGGTGTATTCTTCAAGGCGCAGACGATCCTGCAGAAAACAGAAGGAAATATGGTGATGGGTATCTGGGCGTGGCTGATCGGCGGCGCGATTATGCTCTGCTGTATCGCCGCCTTTTCAATTATGGCGACGAAATACGAAAAAGTGAACGGGGTCGTGGATTACGCGGAGGCGACGGTCGGCCGCAAGTATGGCTATGTCATCGGCTGGTTTATGACAATGATCTATTATCCGACGCTGACCTCGGTGCTCGCGTGGTTGTCGGCGCGGTATACGCTGGTATTCCTGACCTCCGCGTTTCCGAATCGGATCACGCTGGTGATTCCGGCGGCGGAGGGGGGCTGCGTGGTCGGGCCAGAGTGCATGGCGCTCGCTCTGTTCTTCCTCTGTGCGGCCTACGCGACCAACGCGCTTTCACCGAAGATCGCGGGACACTTCCAGGTGGCAACGACCATCATCAAGCTGATCCCGCTGCTTTTGATGGCAGTCGTGGGCATCATCGTCGGGCTTGTTTCCGATCAGGGCGTCCTTTTGGAAAACATGGCGAATCCGGGCGCGGAGACGACCGGAAATCCGCTGTTTGGCGCGATTGTCGCAACGGCTTTTGCTTATGAGGGCTGGATCATCGCGACCTCGATCAACGCCGAGCTCAAGGACGCGAAACGGAATCTGCCGATCGCGCTGATCGCGGGCGGCATCATCATTGTGGCCATCTACCTGTTCTATTACATCGGCGTAGCCGGCGGCGCGACGGTGGAGGATCTGATGAATGACGGCGCGACGACAGCCTATCTGAACATTTTTGGCGGCGCGTTCGGAAACATCTTGAATCTCTTTGTGGCGATTTCCTGTATGGGTACGCTGAACGGACTCATGCTCGGCTGTACGCGCGGGATCTACGCGGTGGCAACGCGCGGCGAGGGTCCGCATCCGGAAATGTTCCGCCAGGTTGATAAGGTGACGAACATGCCGAATAACGCGTCAATTCTGGGGCTGCTGCTCTGCGGTTTCTGGTTCCTGTTCTTTTACGGTTCCAATCTGGCGGCGTTCGGCTGGTTCGGGCTGTTCAGCTTTGATTCCTCGGAGCTGCCAATTGTCACGATTTACGCGCTTTACATCCCGATTTACCTGATGTTTATGAAAAAAGCGACCGACCTCAGCTTCACGCGGCGCTATCTGATTCCGGCGCTGGGACTGATCGGCAGTGTATTCATGGTCTTCGCGGCCATCTACGCGCATGGCATCCAGCCGTATCTGGCGGCGAAGGCAAACGGTGGGTTCGCTTGCCCGATCGTATTCTATCTGATTTTATTCGCGGTCGTTCTGGTATGGGGACTCGCGCATTATAAGAACCGGCAGGCAGACGCGAGAACGCCGCAAACGAGCGCGGAGCCGGCACCGGAGGCAGGACAAAAGTGAACATAACGAAATACAGATTTCTATGTGCGCATGGCGCTCATCTGTGAGCGCCGCTCCGCAAGGTGCTTTTGTCGTGATTCCGCAACTATCGCATAGCGATAGTTCCTACAAAATAAAAAATTCGCGCGGAGGTGTTTTGACATGAAAATCATTGATTTGACGCATACGATTTCTGAGGATATGCCGGTTTATCCCGGCACGGAGCCGCCGGTGCTAAAGCCGGCTAACACATACGAAAAGGACGGGTTTCGGGAAACACTCCTTTCGTTGTATTCACATACAGGAACCCATGTGGACCCGCCCGCGCATCTGTTCGCGGATCGAGCCACCCTCGACGCGCTGCCGATCGAGCAGTTCGCGGGGAAAGCGCTGGTGATTGACTGTACGCGTCTTGCCGAAGGCGAAGCGATTCGCATGAACGAGCTGGAACAGGCAGGCATCGAAAAAGCAGAGGCCGCGGATTTCCTGCTCTTTCATCTCGGCTGGGATAAGCGATGGGGAACTGACAGCTATTTTGGCGATTATCCCTGCATAGACGACGAGGTTCTGCGTTTCATTCTGAGCACAGGCAAAAAGGGCATCGGCTTTGATGTCATCGGTATGGACCCGATTTCCGACACAAATCTGCTGCGCCACAAAAAGCTCTTTTACGAGCATGATGTGATCAATATTGAAAATCTCTGCAATCTGGACAAATGCGGCAATGATTTGTTCTGGTTTTTCGCCTTGCCGCTCAAGTGGAAAAACGCCGACGGCGCGCCGCTCAGAGCCATCGCGTTTTGGGTATGAGTTTCGTGTTTCACTGATCAGACTAAATCAAGAAAGCCCCTTGACAAGCGCGAGGGGCTTTGTCATACTGAAAACAGAAGCGCACGAATGCGCAGTCGGCAGCGTGATGCATAAGCATGCAGGGGAAAGGTCGGATGCGCCGGACGCGTGTAAGACGGACGCAGTGACCGCTGCAAGAAAGCCCGCAATGTAGTTGTGGTTTGGGTGTCTGCGGCGGGGCGTGCGGCAGGAAAAGGGGAACAGGAGATTTTATGGAAGCTTTTTTGGAAAATATTAATTTTCAGATGGTCTATACGGGCATCGCGCGCTGGGTGCTGGTGGCGCTGGCAGTCTATATTCTGGTGCGCTGCGTGGTTTCGCTGGTTCGCGTAAGCAGTCCGGCAGAGGTCTGGGCGTATCTGCATATCAGCCGCTACGGGCTGGATGCGGACGGCGATGTGGAGCTGCTCGACGAGCGCAGTGAGCCGATCACGCATTGGGAAAATGTCATCGGGCGCGCGGCAAGCTGCGATATTCAGGTCGCGGATGAGGCGATTTCACGCAATCATGGCGTGCTGACGCGCGGGACTGACGGAACGTGGGCCTATCGGGATCTCGGCTCGAAGAACGGCAGTTATCTTGAGGAGGTTCGGATCAGCAAGGAGGGCGAGATGGGACCGCCGATCACGATGGCCTACGGCGATGTGCTGCGAACCGGATTGACGGAGTTCACGCTGCTGCCGATCAGTCTGGAGGAACAGAACAACAATCTGGCAATGCGAAAATCGGACACAAAGATGATGTCGATCGGGCCGACGATGGCAGCGCTCACACTGTTTCAGATTTTGACGATGCTGCAGCTGTGGCTGGCACTGGGCACCGATCATCTGCAGAGCATTTTTGTCAGCTTTGGCGGACTGATGCTGCTGATGTGGAGCTATGTGGCGATCGTGCGCGCGAGCGGACGGGCGGGCTTTGAGATGGAAGCCATCGCCTTTTTCCTTTCGACCCTGAATCTGGCGGTCGTGGCGAGCTCCGCGCCGGACAAACTGTACAAGCAGTTTTTGGCTGTGGCGATCGGAGTGGCGGTGCTGCTTTTGATGTGCGTGCTGCTGCGAAATCTGGAAAGCTGCAAGCGCTTGCGGTGGCTGCTGCTCGGGGGCGCGGCGCTGCTTTTGGTTGCAAATCTGGCGCTGGGCACGTTT